>NZ_JBSSCZ010000032.1:0-34813 GCF_054060215.1 Thermostichus sp. OS-CIW-30
TCTTCTGCCATTTGTTTTCATCTAAAAAAACCAACTTCATCCTCTTTCCTCTATAAATTATTCCCTCTATCCTAACATAAGATCAACACGACCTAAGACGGCCTGCTGCCTCAATGCTTGCCCTGGTGCAGTTGCTTAACCAGGTGGGGTAGCTCCGGCAGGATCAGGCTGCGCATAGCCAGTTGCACGGCTGCTGGGGAGCCAGGCATGGAAAAGATCAAGCACTTTCCGTGGATCCCGGCGATGGCCCGAGAGGCGATGGCCCGACTGCCAATCTGGGCATAGCTGAGCTGGCGGAAGATCTCCCCAAAGCCGGGCAAGGTCTTTTCCAGGAGAGCCTCGATGGCGTCGTAAGTGGTGTCGCGGGGGGCGATGCCTGTGCCACCATTCAACAAGATCACCGGCAGGGATCCGGCCCAATCCTGAACCTGCTCTCGAATGAGCTGCGGTTCATCTCGGAGAATGCAATATCTCTCCACCCGGTGGCCGGACTCCTGGAGGGCTGTGCAGATAAACTGGCCGCTGTGATCGGTTTCAGGGGTGCGCGTGTCGCTGACGGTGATCACCCCACAGGGCAAGGCGGCAAAAATGTGCTCCGCACCGCTGTCGCAATCGAGGGGAAAGGTCATGGACAGGATCCCTGAGGAAAGAGAGTGGCAAGCCCATCAAGACTGTCCCTGAGGGGGCTCGGCAGGAGTTGGCGGGTCAACGACCGTCTGCTGGAGCTCTAGGATCCCTGAGGACTCTGCCCCACCAGCACGGGCGAGTTGGGGAGGAGGGGACTGGGCGAGCAGGCGGCGCAGCTTGGGGGGAAGCTCCTGCAACTGCTCCAACAACAAGTTTAGAGATATGGCCGGTTCTCTGGAAAACAGGGATCCCGCGGGGGGTACCGGCGGCAGAGGAGAACAGGCAAAGGCAGCCGCAGCCAAAGAGCGGATCCGCTCCTGCTGCTCCTGCCAAAGGAACTGGCCGATTTCTGGGGGAAAGGTAAGATGAGGAGAGCCGCGACGCTGCCAAAGGCGGAGAAGCTGCTCCACAGAGGCGGCCTTGTACCGCCCCTGGTAGAGGGCTTCTAGCAAGGCTGCCTCGATCCAAAGATCCGGGAACAACTGGCTCCAGCGCTCCACCCAAACCTGGCTGGGTTGACCTTCCAGCTCAAACCCATAGTGCTCCAGAAAGGTGGCAGGATCCATCAGCCCATGGCAGCCCAAGGAAACTCAACCCAAGCTAGTCCAGATCCGCCGAGACAAAGGGGAGATAAAGCCTTTCTCCCTGGATCTCGCAAGACAGCTCTCGTCCAAGAATACCCCTATTTGCCTTTCATGAAGGCTCTGTGAAGAGGCTATAAAGCTGCAAAGCTGCGGTACGCTTAAAGACTCAGTGGCTGACGGGCCCCAGCTCAAGCGCTGCCTCCAGAGCGCGCTCGCTATCAGGAAACTGCGTCAGCAGCCGTCCTAGGAAGGCGACATCTCCCGTCAGGCCGTACAGAGCCATGAGCACATCCCCAGCATGGCGGCTCTGGGGGAAGCGGTTCAGCAGCTCATTGCCGGCGTAGATCGCCTGGCGGGCATAGCCATCCTGCAGGGCTTTGGCTTCCAGAAAGTAGCTGTAGCTGAGGCTGCCAGGATCCACGTAGTCCGGCAGTGACGTGTCGAACAAGCTGGTATCTTCTGTCACTTCTGGGGGGAAGCCCGGCAGCGGATAGATGGCTGCCGTTTCCTCGGGAGGGTAGGTGGTGTACTGGCGGTAGAGGATCAGCACCTGCCGGTACAGGCTTTCTTCCTGAAGATGGGCAGGGGCGGTGGGATCCGCCAGCACAGAGCCGAGTAACTCTGCTGCTACAGCATGGTGATTGGCCCGCTGATAGTCCGATAGAGAACTGGAGGAAGCTGGTTGCGGCGGCGCGCTTCCATCAGCATCCCCACTCAGGCCACCGGCACGGGTTTGGTTAAACAGCCACAGGTACCCATTGCGCCAACCGTCGGCAGCGGCCCAGTGGGCGGCCAGTTGATAGCGTTGTTGGGGAGTGGATTGGGCTTGCCAACGGCTCAATTGGCGCCAGCGTTCTCGTTGGGCCTGGATTTTCGGTTGCAGAGGGGTGCGGCTGGCGGGCACGGGATCCCAGTCGTCCAGCCAGTAGCCGCCATCCAGCAAGGGGTAGCGATCCAACACAGCATCCAAAGCCAGATTTTCCGTCAGCTGCAGGGCTAGGTCGTAGCGGTGTTCGCGGGCGAAGCGAACCGCCAGAGCATAGCGGACGGCGGCGGCCAGAGGATGCTCGCCGTGGCGGTCGAGAAAAGCTTGCAACTCGCTGGGGGTTGCACCGCTGTCTAAGAGCAAAAGCAGGCGGCGGCGCAAGACGTAGCGCATGTCTCCATCGCCGAAGGGATCCGCCAGCCAATTGGCCAAAAGGACCAGTGCTTCTTCCCTTTTGCCCTGCCACTCCAAGGTGCGTGTCAGCCAGAAGAGGGCATCGTCGGCACCGGGATGATTCGGGTAGACGGTCAGCCAAGTCCGCCAAAGGGTCTCTTCCTCTGCCGGGGGGAAAGGCCGCGGGATCGGTTCGCCGGTCTCGGGGTTGTAGAGGGAATGGCCAAAATAGCTGCCCCCCCGAATGCGGGCGTATTCCCGGCAAGCTTGCGTAAAGCGGGAATTGGGAAAAGCTTCTGCCAACTGCAGCAAAACCAGGTGGTCGTCGATGCCGTGAAGAGAGGCAAAGTCCTCGTTGAGAGCCTTCTGCAGCAGCGGCTCCCCGCTGGGATCCCCTTTTAAGTAGAGAAGAGCCGCCGCCAAAAACCGCTGCGGGTCAGCATCATCGCCCACCACGCTGCGCAGCAACACCTGAGCGGCAGGGGGGAGAGTTTCTGGATCCGCTATCTGCAGCAGAAAAAAGTGTCGGGATGGGGGCGGTAAATCTTCGTACAAAGGGCGCACCGTTTGCACCGTCGGCTGTTCTAGGATCAACACTTGGCCGGCACGCCCATAAACATCAGTGTATGGAGAAACATTCCCCGCAACCCGCTGCCGCACCGCCTGCACCTGCGACAGCGCCCAAGAGGGGATCCTTTCCTCCTCGTAGGGCAAGGCGCTCAAGAGTTTCTTTGCCCGCTGCGGAGAGCTGCTTTCCAAGGCGGGGAGCAGCGCTCTGTAGACCCGATCTCGCAAGGGAAATTCTTCTTGGGTCAGCAAGCTGTTGAGCCAGTTGAGATTAAAACTCCACTCGGGGCTATCGGCTTGGATCCCGGCCAAGGCCAGCTCGGTGAGGCGCTGCACCGACTCTGGCCGATCCAGCCCAAACAGCTCGTATTGAGGCGCAATCTCCTGCCCGCTTGAGTAGTCATAGCCCCCGAACAAAGCTGCTGGGGCGAAAAACTGAGCCGAATTTTGCCGCAGCCGATCCTCCAACCACCAACGGCTGTAGGGCAGGCCATGGCTTTGCAAGGTGTAGAAGGCGTAGCTGCGGCGGCTCGGGTCGGCGGATCCCCCCCAGCGGGCCAACACCGGATAGGTAAGAGGAAACCAGCGATCACTTTGGCCGGGATCGAACGCTGGCGAGCCTCCATAGCCAAACTCAGAAAAGACGGTGTACCGATAGAAGATCAGATCCCGGTGCATCTGCAGCCGTAGCCGCTGCAGTAAGGCATAGCCCCCCGCTCCTAACCCCGCCAAGAAGCCGGCAGTGAGGGCCACCATTGCTACGCGACGAAGGGGAAAGCGGCGGGACGAGGGCGCAGCAGGAGGGGTAGCTGGATTCACAAAACCCAATCCAAATCAAAGCAGGCGCCCCCACTCTACTCGATACTCGACTGTGTTGGAAGACAGAGGGAATGCCCACAGCCGTTTCCAGCCGGCTTGAGACGCCGGCCCTCTGCGCCACCCAAGGTCATCAGTCTTACCCCTGCCTGAGAGGGATCCCGGCCAGCCATTTCTTGGAAAGGCTCTGCTGTATTGCTTTATCGTTGTTTCAAACAAGATTAAGACACTTTGCCGCCGACTCCTACCCCCACAATAAGAGGGGCGGCTGCGCCGCTCTTCTAAAACCCTTGCCTTTGACCATTCCTGCAGTGCATCCCCCGATTTCTTGGAGGCCTGAGTTGCCAGCACCCTTTCAGGATAGGCTCTCCCTTAGCCGGCGGTTGCCATGGCCTTCAACCCCTTCAAAATCAGGTAGTCCAGAATACTGGTGTTCTCCTCGCCGCGATAATTAAAATTGGAGCGCACCAGCCACAGCCCCTTCTGAGTGCGGCAACAGAGGTTCAGCAGCGTGCGGGCCAAAATCTGTTGACGCGCCTGTAAATCCCGCGCCGCATCGAAAACCTCCCCGTCCCATTCCGGCGTCAGCACACGGCTGTTGTAGAGCACATGCCAGAGGGAGCGGGACCAGCTGGGGTTGGTGATATCAAACCAAAATTGGTAATCCGCCTCCAAACCCCGAGTGATGTAGGCCCCCGGAGTTGCAACTACCAAGTAACGGGAATAGTCGGGCTCGAAGCGGCTGCTGCTGGGGGTCTGTCCCGAGCGGATCATGGCCAAAAAGGCGGGATCCCCTTCGGCGGGGAAGGCCTGGCGAAACCGCCGTGCCGCTTCCATCAACACGCGCAGCAGCTCTTGATCCTGAGGGGAAGCAATCGCCGGGGCTAAGTGATCGGCAAAAAACTGCTGGAAGAAAGCGGCCAATGAAGGGCCGGGACGATAGCCGCGCAGCCAATCGAACAGTCGCTGGTAGCGCTCCAGGTTGGCAAACCCCACCCGCTCCGGCTGCCGTACTGCCGTTCGGGGACGCAGAGAACGCCCCACCGGATCCCAGGTATCTTCGGCCAACAGAGCTGCCCGGATGGGATCCAGCCCCAGCACCCAGCTCAACATCAGCCGCCAAGCCGGCAAAGTGGGAAAAGCACCCCACTCGGGATGGGCCAATTCTGCTGCCGTCAGCACCGCCCGCACCAAGGGATAGCGGATCAACGCCGGGAAGGGGGCAATCGACAAAACCGGCACTTCCGACAACTGCTCCTGCAAGCTCAGGCTCACCCCCACATCCATACGGGGCAGCAAAACAGCAATGCGATGGGCCGGGATCCCGGCCCCCAAAAGCCGGCGAATTTGAGCAACCATCACCTCCACTGCCGCAAACTAGGTCTCTTCCTCCAGCGTTTGCACCAGCGGCAGTCCTCCCCCCTGCGGCTCGGGCAGCGGATGAGAAAACTGGGGATCCAACACCCGCGCAATCTGCACCCCTAAGCGGATCATGCCTGCTGAAGCGCGATGGCTCCCCTCCAGAAACCGAACCTGCGTTTTTGCCATCAAGAAGTCAGCTACTGCCTCTGGGATCCCGGTCAAAGAGACCCCGCCGCCGAGGGTGTAGCTGAAAAATTGGCTTTGCAAATGGGCTTGCCCCTGCCGGTAAAACTCCAGCGCCACCCCGCAACTGTCTTCCGCCTGATCTACGATCAGATGATCCCACTCTTGCCAAAACTCCGCCAGCGGCAGGATGTGTTCGCCAAACAGCCGAATTTGCAGACCAAAATCCAGGGATCCCAACCGAAGTGCTGCCTCCCACAGCCGACCCACACAGCAGCCCATTGCCTGCAAAGCCTCTGCCCGCCGCGGATCTGCCTCCTCGGGCCAAGCCCGGGCCAGCCGGGATCCCACCACCTCTGCCGGCAAACCCGAAGCCCCCGCAATATAAGCAGCACTGCTGATCTGATCCCAGATCTGGAACTCCTTGAGCCCGACCCCGGCAAAGGCTTCCCCATGCCGAGGGCACAAAGCGCAGGCTCGTTCGCAGAGAAATTGAGTGAGATCTTTGGCCAAGGGGATCGGCTCCAACGAGCGTGGCAACTGGGGGACACGCTCACACACCTGTGGCCAATGATCGGCCAACGAGCGTCCCACCCGCTGCAAGAACGTTTCGATCCGCCACGGCCCCACCAAGCCCGAACTGGACTGCTGCAAGCGCCGCAGCACCTCATCCGCTTGCCGTTGACTCCGCACCAAAAATAAGACCCGGCCCGGATCGGCTCCTGCCTGCAACAATCTCCGATAGTGATCTACACAAGCCTGGGTCAGCCCACTGCCTGCCCAGCCCATCACACTTTGGAAGGGAGATGGCTTCCCTGGCCAATGGCTCTTTTCTTCCACTTGAGCTGCCCTTACCCTCTCCGGCCTCTCCAACCAACCCATTTTCTCAGCAAAAGTCTGGACAAACGGGCCTTCGCTTCATTATGATTGTTTTCCGTTGCCAACTGAGTCCATCCGCTTTGGCGACCCGGCGCGCTGCTACACCAGATACTGCCTCTTTAGCAGGTAAGTCTGAGCAGCTCTCAACAAAAGCAGTTTGGCGTGCAGCTTTGGGGGTGAACTAAGCAAAAGGCTCAGCGTTGCCGGCGCTGAACTTGGCCTCGGGGGATCCCTACCTTGCTCTTTCGCCTCAGCCGGCAGACTCAGCTTTGTCTTGAGCTTCCTGCTGCCACGCTATTGCTGTATGCCTATCCATCCGGCTAACTGAGCCATTGGCCTACGGCCCGCTTCGCGAACGGCTAGCCGATTGTCGGAGTGAGCTGGCTCTCAGTTGATGAAAACGAGTCGTGCAGGCTCGATTGGAGGTTCTTGTGGCACTTGGCATCCTCGGAAGAAAAGTCGGCATGACCCAGATCTTCTCTCCAGAAGGGCTGGCCATTCCGGTCACTGTCGTGCAGGCGGGGCCTTGCACCGTGACCCAGATCAAAACCCAAGCCACAGATGGCTACAACGCCATTCAGTTGGGCTACTTGCCCACTGCCGAAAAGCATCTCACGCGGGCGCAGCGGGGCCACCTCACCAAAGCGGGGGTGACAGAGCTGCTGCGCCACCTGCGGGAGTTCCGGGTTGACCAGCCAGAAGCCTACCAGTTGGGGCAGAAAATTACCGTCGAGATGTTTTCCCCCGGCCAGTTGGTGGATGTGGCAGGTACCTCCATCGGGCGAGGGTTTGCCGGCTATCAAAAGCGCCACCACTTCGGTCGTGGCCCCATGTCCCACGGCTCCAAAAACCACCGCCGACCGGGTTCCATTGGCGCCGGCACAACCCCAGGCCGCGTGTTTCCGGGGATGCGCATGGCGGGGCGGTTGGGAGGTGGCCGAGTCACCACCCGCAAATTGCAGTTGGTGCAGGTGGATCCAGAGCGGGATCTGCTGGTGATCAAGGGTTGCGTGCCCGGGGTAGAAGGAGGGCTGCTGGAGATCACCCCTGCCAAGCAGGTGGGCAACAAGCGCTAAGGAGGGATCCCTGGCAAAGGCTGACCCGCATCCGCAAAGACGAGGGAACCATGGCAAGTTGTGTGGTGAAAAATTGGCAAGGGGAAACGGTGGGCAGCGCGGAGCTGAGCCTTAAAGTTGCTCGTCCCGAAACAGCCGCCCACATCCTCTATCTGGCACTGCGCCGGCAGATGACCAATGCTCGTCAGGGCAACGCCCACACCAAGACCCGAGCTGAGGTGCGCGGCGGCGGTCGCAAGCCTTGGAAGCAGAAAGGCACCGGTCGGGCCCGTGCCGGCTCCATCCGCTCCCCACTTTGGCGCAAAGGGGGGGTGATCTTCGGCCCCCGCAAGCGGGAATACAACCTGGCCATGAACCGCAAAGAACGGCAACTGGCCCTGCGCACCGCTCTGCAAAGTCGGGTGGAAGACCTGATCGTCGTGGAGGATTTCCAGGAGCAGCTCAACCCGCCCAAAACCCGTGCTGTGGCCCAGGCTTTGCTGCGCTGGGGGGTGATGGAAGATCAATCGGCTCTGCTCATCGTTGCCGAACGCTCGGAAGCCGTAGAGCGGGCCGTGCGCAACATCGCCCGCGTTAAGCTGATCGGCCTGGATCAGATCAACGTTTTCGATCTGCTCAACGTCGATTGGGTGCTGATCACCGTTTCTGCCCTAGAGCAGCTCAAGGCCCGTTGGGGATCCGACGCTGCGCCGGCAGTTCTGGAGACTCCCTCTGAGGATGCACCTCAGGCCGACATAGCCGAAGATCAGGCCCTGCCCGGAGATGGGCCGGAAGATCAGGCCGTTCCAGAAAGCGAACACGAGGAAGCAGAGCAAACCCCAGCCCAACCTGAGGCCCAGGAAAACCAAGCTGCCCTCCAAGGACGTCCAGCAGATCCGCAGGGGCCAGAAGAGCAAACCGAAGAGCCCCAAGATCCAGCAGAAGAACTGGCTCAAGGAGCAGAGCCGTCAACGGTAGAAGAGGCCGAAACAGCCCCAGCAGAGGAGGAAAGCGATGACTGAGAGCAAGCGGATCCTGGCCGACGTCCTGTTGCGCCCCGTCATCACCGAAAAGGCAACCGCCTTGATGGAGCAGCGCAAATATGTCTTTGAAGTGCTGCCCACCGCCACCAAGCCGCTCATCCGAGCTGCCGTCGAAGAAATGTTCCGCGTGCGAGTTACTTCCGTCAACACCCTGAAGCCCCCGCGCAAGCAGCGGCGGGTGGGCCGCTTCGTTGGCTATCGCACCCGTCCCAAGCGAGCCATTGTGACCTTGGCCGAGGGAGATTCCATTACCCTCTTCCCGGACACCTAACCCCCCTTTTTGAGTTGTTGTCATCCCATCCCCCACCCCTACCCGAGCCATGGGCATTCGTACTCTCCGACCTTACACCCCCAGCACCCGTCACATGACGGTCTCTGACTTCGAGGAGCTGTCCCGTGACGAGAACGGCAAGCGGCCCAGACCGGAAAAGTCGCTGCTGCAATTTATTCACCGCAAGAAAGGGCGCAACAACCGTGGCGTCATCACCTGCCGGCACCGCGGTGGTGGCCACAAGCGGCTTTACCGCATCATCGACTTCCGTCGCGACAAGCGGGGGATCCCGGGGACCGTCAAAACCGTCGAGTACGATCCCAACCGTAGCGCCCACATCTGCCTGGTGGAATACGAAGACGGCGAGAAACGCTACATCCTCGCTCCCCGCAACCTACAGGTGGGATCCACCATCATGGCCGGGCCAGAGGCCCCCTTTGAGATCGGCAATGCCATGCCCCTGGAGCGGATCCCCTTGGGAACGGTGGTTCACAATGTGGAGCTGTATCCCGGTCGCGGCGGGCAGATGGTTCGCGCCGCTGGGGCTGGCGCTCAAGTGGTGGCCAGAGAAGGCAAATATGTCTCCCTCAAGCTGCCCTCCGGCGAAGTCCGCATGATCCGCGGCGAGTGCTACGCCACCATCGGCCAACTGGGCAACGTTGACCACAACAACATCAGCCTGGGCAAGGCGGGTCGTAGCCGTTGGTTGGGGCGCCGTCCCAAGGTGCGTGGCTCGGTGATGAACCCTGTGGATCATCCCCATGGCGGCGGGGAAGGGCGAGCCCCCATAGGCCGCAGTACCCCTGTCACCCCTTGGGGCAAGCCCACCCTGGGGTACAAGACCCGCAAACGCAACAAGCCCAGCAACAAATTCATCGTGCGCGGTCGCCGTCGCGGAGGCCGCCGGGACAAGGGCGGAAGGGCTGCTCAGTAGCCGCTGGCCATTCGCTCCCCGAAGCTTTTTCGACAGTGAATTGCTTATCAAACGGTTGAGGTTCTTATGGGACGTTCGCTGAAAAAAGGCCCCTTTGTGGATGCCAAGCTGCTTCTCAAGGTGGAGAAGATGAACGAGCGCAACGAGAAACACCTGATCAAGACTTGGTCGCGGGCCAGCACCATCTTGCCCGTCATGATCGGTCACACCATCGCTGTTCACAACGGCAAGCAACATGTGCCCATCTACATCACTGACCAGATGGTGGGTCACAAGCTGGGGGAATTCGTTCCCACCCGTACCTTCCGCGGTCACGCGGGGAGCGACAAAAAAGCCGCTCGCCGTTGAGAGGAATAACGAACAGGAAAGTATCGAGTAGGCAAGGAGAGGGCCATGGCCGATTCATCCCCTGAGGTTAAAGCGGTAGCCCGCTATATCCGCATGTCCCCCTTTAAAGTGCGGCGGGTGTTGGATCAGATCCGTGGGCGCACCTATGCCGATGCCCTGATTCTTTTGGAGTTCATGCCCTACGCTGCCTGTGAGCCGGTTCGTAAGGTGCTGCGCTCGGCGGTGGCCAACGCAGAGCACAACAACGGCTTGGATCCCCGGGATCTGGTGATCAGCCAGGCCTATGCTGATCAGGGGCCCGTCCTGAAACGGTTTCGCCCCCGCGCCCAAGGGCGGGCCTACCCCATTCGCAAGCGCACCTGTCACATCACCATCGCCGTCCGGCCCATAGAGGAAGCTGAAGCGGCGACGGCCTCTTAACCTCCTGTATTTCTAGCCCTTTACCCTTCAACCGACACCACCATGGGACAGAAGATCCACCCCACCGGTTTCCGCCTCGGCGTGATTAAGGAGCATCGCAGCCGCTGGTTTGCCGATCCAGCCCGCTACCCAGCCTTGTTACAGGAGGACGACCAGATTCGCACCTACCTGACCAAGCAACTGAGCAGTGCTGGTTTGGCCGATATCCAAATCGAGCGCAAAGCGGATCAAATTGACCTGGAGATCCGGGCTGCTCGCCCTGGGGTAGTTGTGGGTCGGGGCGGATCCAGCCTAGAGACTTTGCGCCAAGGTCTACAGAAAGAGCTGTCCGCGCTAGCGGGACAAAGCCCTGGTTCACGAGGTGGTGGCGAGCGAACCATTCGCATCAATGTAGTAGAGGTCACCCGTGCCGATGCCGAGGCGACCTTGTTGGCGGAAAACATTGCCCAACAGTTGGAACGGCGGATTGCCTTTCGCCGCATCGTGCGCCAGGTGATCCAACGGGCCCAGCGGGCAGGTGTACAAGGGATCAAAATCCAAATTGCCGGGCGTCTGAACGGGGCCGAGATTGCCCGCACCGAATGGACGCGGGAGGGGCGGATCCCTTTGCATACTTTGCGGGCCGACATCGACTACGCCGAGCACCTCGCCCACACCACTTTCGGCATCATCGGGGTCAAGGTCTGGGTCTTCAAAGGGGAAGTTCTGCCCGGGCAGGAACGCCACGAACAGAAGTTTCCCCTGCAACAGCCCAAACGTCGGCAGCAGCGGAGGCGGCCCACCTTTGAAGATCGCTCGGCTCAGGAGGCCTGAGGGCCAACACCGGAACGTCCAGGGATCCCTATCGCAGTTGACTTAAGGAACGGCCATGTTAAGCCCCAAACGCACCAAGTACCGCAAGCAACAGCGCGGGCGCATGAAAGGCAAAGCGACCCGTGGCAACCGTATCAACTTTGGGGAATACGGCCTTGTGGCCCTAGAACCCGCCTGGATTACAGCTCGACAGATCGAGGCCAGCCGTCGAGCCATGACCCGCTATGTTCGGCGGGGCGGCCAAATCTGGATTCGCATCTTTCCCGACAAGCCCGTTACTCAGCGAGCCGCGGAAACCCGCATGGGATCCGGCAAAGGCAACCCTGAGTACTGGGTTTGTGTCGTCAAGCCGGGCCGTATCCTCTTCGAAATGGGGGGAGTGGCAGAGCCCATCGCCCGCGAGGCCATGCGCCTTGCCGCCCAGAAGCTGCCCATTAAGGTCAAGTTTGTAACCAAAGCCGACTTTGAAAAGCCAGAGCCCGCCCAGGCAACGGCTTCAGAGGTGGCCACCAGCAGTGTATGAGGAGAGTTCAGCCATGCCCATGCCCAAAATTGCTGATGCCCGTGCTTTATCGGACGAAGAGCTGAGCAACGAAATCTACGCCGTCAAGAAAGAGCTGTTTGAGCTGCGTTTGCAGCAGGCCACGCGGCAGTTGAACCAGCCCCATCTCATCCGGCTGCGCAAACACAAGCTGGCGCAACTACTAACCGTGGAGGGAGAGCGTAAGCGGGGCAAACGCCCAACCAAGGAGGAGTAATGGCTGTTCGGGAGAAGATTGGCATTGTTGTCAGCAACAAGATGCAAAAAACGGTGGTTGTTGCTGTGGAAAATCGAGTTGCTCACCCGAAGTACGGCAAGATCGTCGTCAAGACCAAGAAGTTTAAGGCCCACGACGAGGAAAACCGCTGTCAAGAAGGGGATCTGGTGCGCATCACGGAAACCCGTCCCCTTAGCCGCACCAAGCGTTGGCAAGTTGCCGAAATCCTGAGGGAGGTGAAGAAACTATGATTCAGCAGCAAACTATGCTGACGGTGGCCGACAACACAGGCGCCCGCAAAATGATGTGCATTCGCGTGCTGGGCAGCAGTGGCCGTCGCTACGCCAGCTTGGGCGATGTGATCATTGGTGTCGTCAAGGATGCCCTGCCCAACATGCCCGTCAAAAAATCCGATGTTGTCAAGGCCGTTGTTATCCGCACTGTCGACACAGTACGTCGCCCCGACGGCATGTGCATCCGCTTCGACGACAACGCCGCCGTGATCATCAACAACGACGGCAACCCCCGTGGAACTCGCGTTTTCGGCCCTGTAGCCCGTGAGCTGCGGGAGAAAAACTTCACCAAGATCATCTCCCTTGCCCCGGAGGTACTCTGATGGTTCGCCCCCTCAAACCCAGCCAAATTCGGCGCTTAGTTCGGCGACCGGGCATTCGCAAGCACCGCAACAGCCTGCGCTACAAAATGCGTATCAAGCAAGGGGATACCGTGCAGGTGATCTCCGGCGATGACAAAGGCAAAATCGGCGAGGTGCTGCGCGTTTTTCCCGAGCGCAACATGGTTTTGGTGGAAGGGGTTAACATTGTTACCTACCACCGTAAACCCCAGCGAGAAGGGGAAAGTGGCCGAATTGAGACCAAGGAAGCTCCCATTCCCGTCTGCAAAGTGATGGCCTATTCCAAGAAGCAGGAGGTGGCCAGCCGTATCGGCTATCAAATCACCGCCGATGGTCGCAAGGTTCGCGTCCTTAAGAAAACGGGTGAGATTCTCGACTAGGCATTACATTCTTTTTTCCATCATTGGTTTGGCTCTGACCCAGCCCAGAGCCGCAAGGAGAAGCCACCATGCCCCAACGTCTGCAAATCCTCTACAACACCGTCATCGTCCCCAAGCTGCAAAAGGAGTTGGGCTACACCAACATCCACCAGGTGCCCCGCCTGGAGAAGATCGTCATCAACCGCGGCTTGGGGGAAGCTTCCCAAAATGCCAAGGCTCTGGAATCCTCCATTGCCGAGATCAGCGCCATCACTGGCCAGCGTCCGGTGATCACCCGCGCCAAGAAGGCAATTGCCAGCTTCAAGATTCGCAAGGGCATGCCTGTCGGCCTGATGGTGACCCTGCGACGGGAGCGCATGTATGCGTTTTTGGATCGCTTGATCAATGTTGCTCTGCCCCGTATCCGTGACTTCCGCGGTGTCAGCCCCAAGGCCTTTGATGGACGAGGCAACTACACCCTCGGCATCCGTGAACAACTGATTTTTCCCGAAATCAACTATGACTCTGTGGATCAGTTGCGAGGTATGGATATCTCCATTGTGACCACTGCTAAAACCGACGAAGAGGGCCGTGCCCTGCTCAAAGCCTTTGGCATGCCCTTTGCCTCTTAGCTTTGCCCACCCTGAGTTTCCTTGATTGATCTTCCGAGGAGCACTGATGGCCCACACCAACGACACGATCGCCGATATGCTCACCCGCATTCGCAATGCCACCATGGCTCGGCACGAGTCGGTGGCAGTTCCGGCCACCCGCATGACCCGCAGCATCGCTCGCGTTCTTCATGAGGAAGGGTTCGTCAGCGAATGGAAGGAGGAGGGAGAAGGGATCCAAGCCCGAGTGGTGTTGCGATTGAAGTACAAGGGCAAAGGCCGCAACTGCAGGCCCATCATCAATGGCTTAAAGCGGGTGAGCCGACCCGGCCTGCGGGTTTACCGCAACCACAAAGAGCTGCCCCGAGTGCTGGGAGGAATTGGGATCGCCATCATCTCCACCTCCAACGGCATCATGACCGACCGGGAGGCTCGTAAGCAGGGCATTGGTGGTGAAGTCCTCTGTCTTGTCTACTAGACCTTAAGTTTTCTCTGGTCAGGAGTTTTTCCCATGTCCCGTATCGGTAGACGCCCCATCGCCCTTCCTGCCAAGGTGGAGATCCAGATCGACGGCCAACACATTGCAGTGAAAGGCCCGAAAGGTCAACTGTCCCGCAGTTTGCCGCCCTTGATCACAGTCCAGCAAAACGCTCAGATGCTCACGGTCAGCCGTCTCAACGATTCTCGTCCTGCCCGCCAACTGCACGGCCTCTGCCGCACCTTGGTCGCCAACATGGTCGATGGAGTGTCCAAGGGATTTGAGCGGCGGCTGGAATTGGTGGGCGTGGGCTACCGGGCTGCCATCCAAGGCAGCAAGTTGGTTTTGAACGTCGGCTACAGTCACCCTGTGGAGATCCCCTTTCCCCCCGGCATCCAAATTGCCGTTGAGGGAAACAACATCATTGTTGTCTCAGGCACAGATAAAGAACTGGTGGGCAATACTGCCGCCCGCATCCGAGCGGTCCGGCCTCCGGAGCCCTACAAGGGGAAAGGGATCCGTTATCTAGGGGAACAAGTTCGCCGCAAGGCGGGTAAATCCGGGAAAGCGAAGAAGTAAATAGCCCATTGCGAAAGCGGGACGGAGTCCTATGAAAACCAGCCGCAAAATCACCACCCAACGTCGTCATCGACGCATTCGCCGCAAGGTCTTTGGCACTGCCGAGCGGCCTCGCCTGGCCGTGTTTCGCTCCCATCGACACATCTACGCCCAGGTGATCGACGATGTAGCCCAGCATACCTTAGCCTCCGCCTCCACCTTGGACAGGGAGCTGCGCGAAAAATTCAAAGAAACCGGGACAGCCACTCAAGAAGCGGCTGCCTTGGTGGGCCGCTCAGTTGCCGAACGAGCCTTACAGATGGGCATTTCCCGCGTGGTTTTCGATCGGGGGGGCAAGCTCTATCACGGGCGCGTTCAGGCTTTGGCAGAAGCTGCCCGAGAAGCAGGGTTACAGTTCTAGCTACTGAGGACACAGCACATGGCTGAGCAGAGGGAACGTCGCAGAAGCAAAAAAAACCGCGAAGAGCAACCCACCGAGTGGCAAGAGCGGGTCATCCAGATTCGCCGCGTCACCAAGGTGGTCAAGGGCGGCAAGAAGTTGAGCTTCCGCGCTGTGGTGGTGGTCGGCAACGAGCGGGGCCAAGTCGGGGTTGGCGTGGGCAAAGCCAACGATGTGATCGGAGCAGTGCGCAAGGGAGTTGTGGACGGTAAAAAACACCTGATTGAGGTGCCCCTCACCAAAGGTTTGTCCGTACCCCATCCCATGCAGGGGGCAGGCGGCGGTGCCACTGTCTTGGTCATGCCAGCAGCTCCTGGCACAGGCGTCATTGCAGGGGGGGCAGTCCGCACCGTTCTGGAGCTGGCGGGTGTACGCAACAGCTTGGCCAAGCAACTGGGATCCAGCAACCCCCTTAACAATGCCCGTGCCACCATCGATGCGCTGCGGCGGATGCGTACCTTCAAGCAGGTGGCCCAAGACCGAGACATCGATGTGCGCCGCCTATTGGGCAAGTGATGGACAGGTGATATTGAGCAAGTGAGCTAGAGGTAGACATGCGACTGGAAGACATTCGGCCTCAAGCAGGTTCGACGCGGCGGCGGCGGCGGCTAGGTCGTGGCGTTTCTGCCGGGCAGGGGGCCTCCTGTGGCAAGGGGATGCGGGGGCAAAAGGCCCGCAAGGGGGGTGGTACACGACCCGGCTTTGAAGGGGGGCAGACTCCCCTCTACCGGCGTTTGCCCAAGCTTAAGCATTTCCCCCGCTACACGCGGCGTCTGGAATACACCCTGGTCAACCTGCGCGCCTTGGCGGATCTGCCTGCCGGCAGCGAGGTCAGCCTGCAAAGCTTAATGGAACGAGGGATCGTCACCACCAACGATGGCCCGCTGAAGATCTTGGGAGATGGGGAAGTCAGCGTGCCCCTGACGATCAGGGCGGCGGCTATTACCGCTTCAGCCAAAGCCAAGATCGAGGCAGCCGGAGGTCGGGTGGAAATCTTGGGATCCTAAACCCCTTCTTCCCGTTGCTCTGGCCGGCTTCTGCCGGGTGGCGCTGAGTTGCACTTTTTTGATTTTGCTTTGATTTTGCCGACTGCTCCACCAGCAGCGTAGAGTGGTAGATAGCTAACCTTGCCCTTTGCTCCCGCGAGATTCTCTTCCCTATGGTTGACACACGAGGTTCCGCCCCCTCTGCCCAAGAGACCTTTATGCAGATGGCTATGGCCTCTGGCCTGCGCAGCCGTCTGTTTCTCACCTTGGGCTTGCTGCTGTTGGTCAGACTGGGCATTTACATCCCCATTCCCAGTATCGATCGGGCCCGCTTTGCCGCCGAAGCTGCCAACAGCCCTGTGTTTGGCTTGCTGGATGTCTTCTCCGGCGGGGGGATTTCTGCTTTGGGAATTTTCGCCCTTGGGATCCTGCCCTTCATCAATGCCTCAATTATCATGCAGTTGCTGGTCTCGGCCATTCCAGCCTTGGAGAACCTGCAGAAAAACGAGGGAGAACAGGGGCGGCGGCAGATTTCTCAGTACACCCGCTATGTCACCTTGGTTTGGGCCATCATCCAGGGCATTGGCATTTCCTTTTGGGTGCGGGAGTTTGCCAGTACCACCAATGAGTTGGCCTTCATGGCCTCCACCACCCTGGCTCTGGCGGCGGGATCCCTGTTTGTGATGTGGCTGGGAGAGATGATCACGGAGAAAGGGGTGGGAAGTGGCCCTTCGCTCTTGATCTTCGTCAACATTGTTGCCACTCTGCCCCGTGCCCTCGGACAGACTATTAGCCTGGCCCGTGCCGATAGCAGCACCATCGGTGGCATCTTGCTGTTGCTGGCAATCTTTTTGGTCACCATTGTCGGCATTGTCTTTGTCCAAGAAGGCAGCCGCAAGATCCCTATCGTCTACGCCAAGCGCCAGGTGGGCAACAAGCTGTTCCGCGAGCAGAAAAGCTATCTGCCCCTGAGGCTAAACCAAGGGGGGGTGATGCCGATCATCTTTGCCTACTCGGTGATGTCCCTGCCTCTGGCCCTGGCCCAGTACACCCAAAACCTGACTTTGGTGCAAGTGGCCAACTTCCTATCCCCCACCTCCTGGTTCTACATTCCTTTTTATTTCGTGCTGATCCTCTTCTTCAGCTACTTCTACGCCTCTTTGCTCATCAACCCGGTGGATCTGGCTCAAAACTTGAAGAAGATGGGGGCCAGCATTCCAGGGGTACGCCCGGGCAAGGCCACTGCCGAGTATGTCGAAGGGATCCTCAACCGCCTGACGCTGCTGGGGGCTTTGTTCCTGTGCGCGGTGGCCATCATCCCGACGACGGTGGAACGGGCAACCGGCATCACCACTTTCCAAGGTTTGGGGGCGACCTCGCTACTGATTTTGGTGGGGGTGGCGATCGAGACCTCCAAGCAGATCCAGACTTATGTCATCTCACAACGCTACGAAGGGATGGTCAAACAGTAGTGCCGAGGTTGATCTTTCTGGGGCCGCCGGGGGCGGGCAAAGGTACACAGGCGGAGCGGCTGGCGGCCATTTACCACACGCCCAAAATTTCCACAGGCGATCTGTTGCGGGCCGAGGTGAAAGCCCAAACGCCCCTGGGGTGCCAGGCCAAGGTTTACATGGATGCGGGAGAGCTGGTGCCTGACGAGGTGCTGATCGGGATGGTGAAGGGGCAGTTGCAGCAGTCTCCGGAGCAGGGTTGGATCCTGGATGGATTTCCTCGCACCTTAGCCCAGGCAGAAGCCTTGGAAGAGCTGCTGCAAGAGCTGGGACAAGATTACGACTACGTCCTCAACTTGGAGGTGCCGGATGAGGTGGTGGTGGCCCGGCTGCTGGCCCGGGGCAAGGAACAGGGGCGCAGCGATGATGCGGATCGGTCGGTGATTCTCAAGCGTCTGGAGGTCTATCGGCAGCAGACGGCTCCCCTAATTGATTTTTATGAGGCCAAGGGGCGCTTGCAGCGGGTCAACGGCAACCAGCCGATGGAATCCGTACAGGAACATCTGCAGGCTCTTTTGGAAGGCTTCAGGAGGACGGCGTGATCAGAGCAGGAGCTGGAAATCCCTCCCAGCGGCGGGGCATGCAGCTCATCGAGATCAAATCTCGCCGCGAAGTGGAGAAAATGCGGCGGGCCGGTCGGGTGGTGGCCCAAGTATTGCAGGAGATCGCGGAGCGCCTAGAGCCGGGCTGGACTACGGCAGATATCGATGCCTATGCCGAGAGACGAGTGGCCCAACTCAATGCTTTGCCCAGTTTCAAGGGCTACTACGGCTTTCCCGCCTGCGTTTGTGTCAGTGTCAACCATGAGGTGGTGCACGGGATCCCCAGTCCCCGCAAAGTGGTGCAGCCGGGAGATGTGGTTAAGGTGGATTTTGGCGCCATCGTCGAGGGCTGGCATGCGGACTCCTGTATCACCATCGGCCTGGAACCCCTGAGCGACGCAGCTCGGGATCTGATCGATACTGCGGCCAAAGCCCTGCAGACGGGCATCGACTGTGTGCGCCACGGCGTTTGGCTTCAGGATGTCTCGGGTGCCATTGAAGATTACATCGAGGGGCGGGGCTATTCTGTGGTGAAGCAGTATGTTGGTCACGGGGTGGGGCGCAACCTGCACGAGGAGCCGCAGTTTCCCAACTATCGCACCCGCGATCTGCCCAATCCCAAGCTGCGCTCCGGCATGACAGTGGCCATTGAGCCGATGGTGAATGCGGGGGGAGAGGCAACCCGAGTGTTGCCAGACCAATGGACGGTGGTCACAGTAGATGGCTCTTGGTCAGCTCAGTTTGAGCACACGGTCTTGGTCACCGAGTCTGGAGCAGAAATTTTGACCGATCGCACGCCTTTTCAGTCCTAAGGGATCCCCTGATGAAGGACTGCAACAGTTAGGATAGAAGAGGTGGAGCATATTTTCATTTCTTAACAGCGCGTGTCGTCGCGGCTGTGGATTGTTCTGTTGTTTGTTATGTCGTTTTTGGGAGGGTTCATTGTCTAAGGAAGATGCCATTGAAATGGAGGGGGTTGTTACGGAATCCCTGCCCAACGCCATGTTCCGAGTGGATCTGGACAACGGCTTCAACGTGCTCGCTCATATCTCCGGCAAAATTCGCCGCAACTACATCAAGATCTTGCCCGGCGACCGGGTTAAGGTGGAGCTGAGCCCCTATGACCTCAACAAAGGGCGCATCACCTACCGCCTTAAGAAAAAGTAGCTTCCCTAGCTGGGCTGCTGAGGATGAAAGAGCTGAGCCAAGTTCTCAAGATCGGGCTCTGGACTACTGTCGGCGGGTTGGGTGCTCTAGCCGTTTTCAACGCTTGGATCTCTTCCCAAACTCAGCCTCTGCAGAGCCTGCTGCCGGGAGAGGAAAGGCATCACTTCTGGCGCGGCCATCGCCTGTTTTACAAGGTCATGGGATCCGGCCAGCCGTTGTTGCTGGTGCACGGCATTGGGGCAGGCTCCTCCAGCTATGAGTTTCGTGCCATTATGGCGGAGCTGGGGCAGCACCATCAAGTCTATGCTCTGGATTTGTTGGGGTGGGGCAACTCAGAGCGTCCAGATTTGAAGTACACCGGCAGCCTCTATGCCGAGATGATCGGGGATTTTGTCCAGCAGGTGATCGGGCGACCGTGTCACGTCATTGCCAATTCCCTCTCGGCAGGGTTTGTGCTGCGCTCGGCCCGCCTACAGCCCCACCATTGGCAGAAGCTGCTGCTCATCGCCCCTCTGGGAGACAACAGCCTCATCCCCGATGCCCTCGGGATCCCTTTGGCTCAGATTGCCTATGGATTCCTCAGCCTGCCCGTTCTGGGGTTGGCCTTCTACAACGGCATCACCGCCCCCTGGAGTGTACGCTTGTTTACAGAGCAGAGCTTGTTCTCCCCCAGCTACGCCCTGGACGAGGCGGTGGTGGACTACCATTACCGGGCAGCTCACCAAGCGGGGGCTCAATTTGCCCCCCGTTCTTTTCTCACCGGCAAGCTCAACTTGCCCATCGAAGACGACTTTCGCGTGGTGGCCAAGCCCATGGTTCTGGTCTGGGGAGAACAGAACCGCCTCACCGGTCCAGAACAGGCAGAGCGATATCGCACCTTGCGCCCGGAGGTGCCGATATACCGGTTGCCAGGGGCTGCTTTTCCGCACATTGAAGCGCCGCAGACCTTTTTGTCGGTGGCTTTGCGCTTCTTGGCCGAAGCCGATCCTGCCCTGCCGGGATAGACAGATGGGGGATCCCTTCACCCCTTGGAAGAAAACAGCTGGGGATTGACGCAAGAAGCAGCCCTGACATCAGGGGGAACGACCGTACTCTCGGCTGACGCGACCACCCCCAGCCACTTCCCTGAGGGGAAAGGGGAGTTGGTACGAGTCCGGCAACTCAAGTGGGCTCCCCGGCCTTATCTTCCCAGGGATCACCATCCACAGGAGTGGAGCTGGAAGGAGGAGGGGCAGGCTCAGAAGGAGGGGCCTCTTCTTTGGCATACTCCTGTTCCCAAGCCGGTTGTTCGGGGGTGGGTGCGGGCTCAGGTGGACGAGGACGCACAGGCTGCGGCTCAGGTTCAGGCTCTTCTTCTGCGTAAACGTCTTCTTCTTCGGCTTCGTATTCCTCGTCGTATTCTTCTTCGTAATCTTCCTCGACGGCGGAACTCTCGACAGCACTGGGCAGGGCAGGAGCAGGGCTAACTCCGGCTTCCCAAGGGGGCTTGCCGATTCCCAGGGTTTCCAAAATCCCCTTGGCCAGTTGGGTTAGGCGGGTCTCAGCGCCATCGGCAACAATAAGGCGATCCCCGCCCACAGAGACAATCTCATCGGTGGAGAGCAGATAGGTGCTGAGGATGAAGCCGGGTAAAAAGGTGAGGCCGAGGTTGGAGAGCACCAAGCCCGTGATGATGCCGGAGACGGAGTTGAACTCAAAATCTTTAACTTTGCCGAGGCGGATCCCTTCTTCGGTTACCACCTCGCTGCCAACCACGCGACTCAGGCCCTCCAAGTCCAAGTTGTCGAAAACTTCTTCGCTGGGGACAAGAACTGCATCCTGACCCAACGCTGTTACCTGCCGCAGCTCCATCAAACGGGGGGATCCGGCAAGGGCTTTTTCCAGCACCCCCAGCACCAGAACCTGCTTGGCTTCCAGATCCGCCCAAACTTCGCTGACTACCCCAAGCCGGGCTGCGTTGCCCTGGCTGATCACCTGCGTTCCCAGAACCTGTGACCGCCGACGAACCTCTGATCGCACCAGCGCAACAGATCCTTTCCCAGTCGTCATGATGGTTTCCCCGTCGTAAGTCAAAACGTTCCCGTTGTTGGGCTGCGTGTCTGACACAGTTCGCCAGAATTAAGTAAGTTAATAGTACCACTGCCTGTCTCCTCCCTCGCGGGCTGCCCAGGTGGGATCCCGGCCAATCTGCCTGCTCCAGGCCAGAAACTGCTCTGCCATCGCGCCCAGGGAATAGTGCTCTTCTGCCCGTTGCCGACAGCGGCTCCTGTCGATGTGATCTAGGCGCTCTACAGCCTCTGCCAAAGCTGCCACGTTGTCCGGCTCGACGATCCAGCCGGTTTCTCCATCGCTGACAATTTCCGCGGGCCCACCCCGGCGGTAGGTAATCACCGGCACGCCACAGGCCAAAGCTTCCACTGCCACCAAGCCAAAGGCCTCCACCCACTTGGGGGTCATGATCAAGGCTGAGCATTGCCCCAAGATCCGCTGCATTTGCGGGGTGGGCAAAAACCCTCGGTAATCCAATTGGGCATGCGGGTACTGCTCTTGGATCTGCTGCCAGTAGCCTGGCTCTTGCAGGTGGCCTAGGATCACCACCGGCCTTCCCGTCTTCTCGGCCAGGGCAGCACAGTCTTCTAGGCCCTTCTCCGGGGCAATGCGGCCAATCCAACACAGGGATCCATTCCCTTGGGGCACAAAGTCGTAGAGGCGCAGATCCACCCCGCAGGGCAGATAGACAAAGGGATCCCGACCTGCCGCCATCTCGGCCTGGGCAAAGGCAAAGGTCTGGGCTTGCGCCCGCGAATGCACCGCCAGCCGACCAGGGTAGCGATGGGCAATATGCTCTAGAGCCTGATCGACGGCATCGCTGAGGGATCCCATGCTAACAATGTGGGCCACCGGGGTGCGGAAAAAATCCGTCAAATAAAACGAGAGCCAATCGTAGCTCCAGTTCACGATTAGATCGAACTGATCTTGCAGGTGGGCAGCCCGCTGCCACAGGTTGGCCAGCAGAGAGGGGGTGTGGATCAGAACCGGCTGATCGCGGCGCTGGGTTTGCGCATAGGCCGGGGGAAGGCCCGCCACCGGCTCGATCACCTCCTCCGGCAACTCCGCCATTCGGGATCCCACAGGGGCCAACACCCGCACTTGGGATCCCATCTGGAGTAAGACACGCGTCAGGTTGGCAAGATTGAGCTCCACACCACCACCGGCCCCGGATCCCAGAGGTCCAACAGGGGTGGAGAGGAACAGATAGCGGTAGGGACGAGCCATAGGGAGAGCCTCGGTAGCTCAGCCCATTGTCTTCTCAATCCGGATACCCGACTCCTTTTGCCTGGCCTCAAAGCCCACAGCCTGCCCAGAACTTTATGAGGCTTTGGCTACAAAAATTTCTCCCTTCTCCACCTTGACCTTGTAGATGGCCAGGTCTGCATTGGCCGGGCCACGGGTACGGCTGCCATCGGCAGCAAAAGCCGAGCCATGACAGGGGCAGACAAAGTTCTCCCCCCGCCAGTTCACATCACACCCCGCATGGGGACAGGCGGCATCCAAAGCCAGCAGAGAATCTTCTTTTTGCGGATCCCCGACCAGCCAGAGGGTGGCGGTGTTTTTCCCAAAGGCGTTTTCCACCTTGAAGGGGCCATCTTTGAGATCGGCCAGGGTGGCAACTTTCACAAACTCAGGCTCAGAAGCCTTGGAGCCAGAAGCAGTTCCCTGGGCCAGGGCAAAACGGCGCCGGGCAAACCCAGGTAACCAACCCACCAACGAGCCCAAACCGAGAGCCAGCCAGCGAAGAAAACCGCGACGATTGTTGTACATGGCCATGTGTCCTTGGAGGTGTGCAAAATGTGCGTCATGAGCCAGCAAAAGCCTGACCCCTTCGGAAGGGATCCCAGTGCAAATGCTGCCCTTAACATCTTGTTACACCAGAACGGTTTCGGCCAGGGCCAAGCCGCACTTTTTCCGGCTAGAGTACGCAGCAGCAGGCATCTTGGTTGCTTCATTGATTTGGCCGATGGGATGGGATGGGATCCCTTTCGGCTGTTGTACGCCTGGAGCCTAGGGTCGGGAGGTAAACAGCTCAGCAACCGTGCAGACAAAGCCGGGCAACAGGGGAGAAGACAACGCATCCTGAGCCAACAGCGTTTCTACCAAGACCAACTGGGCCTGTTGTCTGCGATACACCTCTACTCTCTGAGCCAGCCGATCGACGATCCAGTACTCTTGCACCCCATACACAGAGTAGAGTTTCCGTTTTGCCAAGCGGTCTCGATCCTCATGAACTTTTCCAGGTGATAGGACTTCAACCACCAGCTCAGGGGCACCCCGAAAATGTCCTGCTTCATCTTGAATCTGTGATAGCCGCTCATAACTAACCCAAACAACATCGGGAGACACATTATCAAATTCGGAAAAGAGGATCCCTGGCATGATTGAGGGTTCTCCCAATCCTGTTTCTAGCGACCACCGATGCAGTGCGGAGAACAAACACCCGATAATGTGCTGATGTTTGTGATGAGGAGAGCGAGTCACCAGCAGTTCTCCGTCGATGATCTCGTAGCGGATCCATTCATTCTCTGGAAGAGCCTCGATATCCCGAGTGGTCCAGCGTACTTCTGTAGCAGTCATTAGCTATCCCTATAGCAATAAATGGTGCTATGCCCAGGGCACCCTGCTGCTGTACCTACGACACTGGGCCGACAACTGCAACGCTGTCGCAACAGCGGGAACCGCACTTGGCGTAGCCAAATCTTAGCCCAGGATCCCGTTCACAGAAGCGAGACGGAGTCCTTCCTCTCTAACCACGACGGCTCAATGGGTAGAGCTTCTACGGAGCTGAACTATCGGTTGAGCTATCGTGTGGGGCTAGTTGGGATAGATGCGCAAGCGGCGGTTGGGCTCTTCGCCAAAGCTTTGGGCCCGCAGGTGGTAATGTTCCACCAACTGGTGTTGGAGCTTGCGGATCAGAGGCGAACGGGGCAAAAGTTCCACCGGCTGAGACTTGGGAATGACGATTTGCTCCACCGCCAGGCGGGCTTCTTCCAGAGCTTCGGTTTCATCGCCTGAGCTGGCGCGAATGAACAGCTCCAGGTCGGAATCGGATCCCTCTTCGCTTTCAATGTTGAGAATATGGCGCAGGGCGCGAGCCAGGGCAATCAGAGTATTGGCCTTAACGGTGTGAATCGGGATCTGGCGGGAGTGGGCCATCTGCTGGATCTTGGAACGGCTGCGCACCTGGGATCGCAAGGCCAAGACAATGTCTGCCTCGTCTAGATCTTTGGTGACATCCGCCGACAGTTTCAGGGTTTGGATCACCTGCTCCAGGTAGAAGCGGCTCACTCCGTAGGGGTAGATCATCAGCGGCCCATCCGGATTCTGCTGCCGTCCTGTCGGGGCTAGGGCGGATCCCTCCCAGTCCAAATCTTCTTCTTCGTCAGAGCCGGATTCCGCTTTGGATTCGGCCACCACCTGAGCGGCAGGACGGGATCCCGCTGGCGTTAGCGGGACGGAGTCCTCTCGCCTCTCCAGGAGCAAACCCGATTCTCCTTGCTGCTGCGAGCGACTTTCAAGCGGCTCTGAAGGCAGAGCTTCCATCCGTCCAGAGCGTTGCCATCCTCCCCGCTCCCGTGCTGCGGAGATTGTGCTGCCGGCAGGGGGCCATTGGGGGCCAGATAGAGCCGGGCGCCCGTTTGCGCCAGCGGTGCTCCGCACTATCACCACCTGGCCGTGTTCGTCTAAACTGCGGGTTTGGGTCAGCGGCTCGCGGTTGCGCAAGAGACGATCCACAGTGGCGGCCACATCTTCGTGGATGACCCAGCGGGATCGCTCCAGCATCTCTATGGCAATCTCAAACGTGGGGGGGGCTTTGCGCTCCAACACACTCTTCTGAGAGCCGCGCCGCCGCGCCTCTTCATCTCCCAGGGTGACCGATTGGATCCCGCCCACCAAGTCGGAGAGGGTGGGATTTTTGATCAGGTTGTCGATGCGGTTGCCATGGGCAGTGGCCACCAGTTGTACCCCCCGCTCGGCAATGGTACGAGAGGCCAAAGCTTCCAGTTCAGTGCCGATCTCGTCGATGACCACCACTTCGGGCATGTGGTTCTCCACCGCCTCAATCATCACCTTGTGCTGCAGCTCTGGGCTGGCCACCTGCATCCGTCTGGCCCGGCCAATGCCCGGGTGGGGCACATCGCCATCGCCGGCAATCTCGTTGGAAGTGTCGATAATAACCACTCGTTTGCCCAGCTCATCCGCCAGCACACGGGCAATTTCCCGCAGGGCCGTGGTTTTGCCCACCCCCGGTCGGCCCAGCAACAGCATGGAGCGCCCCTGTTCCACCAAGTCGCGGATCATGCTGATCACTCCGATAACGCAGCGACCCACCCGACAGGTAAGGCCGATGATCGTGCCTTGGCGGTTGCGAATGGCACTGATCCGGTGCAGGGTAGAGGCAATGCCTGCGCGGTTGTCACTGCTGAACTCTCCAACTCGGCTGATCACCTGATCCAAGTCAGCCCGGGTGATGACGTCCTCTAAGAGATAATCGGCAAAACCGGGGAAGCGGGCTTCGGGGCGGCGGCCCAAATCCAGCACCACCTCCACCAACCGATCCAGGTGGGGATGCTGTTCTAGGCGCTCGCGAATCGGAGCAGGCAGGATATCCAAAAGTTTGCTCAGGTCGTCGCTGTATTGAACCTGGCCGGGAAAGCCGGTACGTTCGTGCAAGCGGTGTGGAGCACTTTCCAGATCCGCCGACGGGTTGAAGGGCTGTACGGGGAAACTCATGGCTGAGCAACGTCGTTAAACGCAGGAAAAACGGGTTTGTTTAAAGGCAACGGATCGCCGCTTCACTTGCTGCACCAACTGCTTGGCCAACGGGATCCCTGCCACCAATCCAGGATTCCATCCTGACTCCGATGAGCTGTGGGCTGGCTCTTCCAGATAGGCTGACACCAACTGTCGCGCGTAGCTGCCGAAGGCTACCCCCGCCACCGGCCACCGGGGATCCAACAGCGGCACCGTTTGGGCATTGGTTCCTCCCGCCAATTGCACATAGCCCGGCAGGCCCATGTTCAGCACCTTCTCGGCCAATTTCAGGGTGGCTTTGCCGGTGCCAGCTCCGATATCGCCACTCATAGGCCGGCCATCCACCTGCCAGATCAACACTTCCGGCAAGGGATCCATGAGGGCCAGCAGATCCCTCAAATAAGCCTCTAGGCCCGGACCATCGTTAAAGCTAATCGAGATTGCCTGGAGCTGAGGTAGCCAGGGCTTCAGGGATCCCCACAATTGCTCGAATGACCTCTGGCGACCAATGCAGGTGTGGATCTCCACCGCTTGAATGCCCAGCTCGACCAAAGGCGGCAAAACTTCTGACAAAGCGACCTGGTAGCCGAAGGTGGCAATGCGCCGGTGGGGGCAAACCGGCTCACAGCGCCCACAGCCGTAGCACAGCTCTGTCTGGATGTGGACTTGAGCAGGAAGGGCTGCCTGGGTCAAAGCATGAGGGGGACAAACTGCCAGACAAGGCTGAGGACAGTCGGCAGGACAGACGGGAGCCGTCAGCACCGCCTTGCGGAAATGCACGTCTTCGCCGTCATTGACGCTGACCATCAACCAAGGGGATCCCGCCTGGGGATCTTCGGCTTGTGCCCGTTGGATCCCTCCTTGAGCAGCCCGCACAATGGCCGGATCGGCAGCAACATCAATGCAATCTGCCCCGGCCAGCGTGTAAAGGAAAGCCAGCTCCCGAACCGAGGGCAAGTGGTGGAAACTTGCGCCGCAGATCAGCTTAAACCAAGTACCCTGTTGCAGCGAGGCGGTTGGCAAGGTCACAGGCACGAGAAACCGCTAGCAGGATGGGGATCTGAGCCGCAGGCCATCTACTTGAGATGGTAGCAAAGAAATTTCCAGGATCCCGAAGAGAGGTTCAGGCGCTCTGCAGAGGTTGCCAACGAATTGACCGTTCTCGGCCCAGTTCCACCACAAACTTCACTCCCTTGTCTTCCCGACTCAGCTTCACCAGGTAGGAGAGTTCCTGTTGGCTGAACACATGCCCTTCGTAAAACCAGAACACCAACCCCTTAGCTTTTGGGGGCAAGGTGGCCCGATACTGCTCGATCAACGCGGGAAAGAAATAGGTGCGCCGCTCCGATTTGCCCAGCGTGGCAGGCCGTACCCCATGAATGCGCGTCAAATAGCTGGCCAGGTCCCCGATTCCCTTACTGGAGAGGGTGACCACCTCATACCCAGCTCCGCGCAGCCGCCGCAGGTAGTGCCCTTCGGATCCCCCCTCTGGGGTTACATAGATGGCCAAAGCTCCAGCTTGCTCCAGTTGCTGTACAAACTTTGCACCTGAGCCGACCAGCAGCATAGGAAAAACTCCATGACTCGTCTAGGGTTGGACAAGCAGCCCACCTGCGCTCATTGTAACGGGATGGCGACTGAAGCTGGGGATAGAAGCTGCCAATGGAACCCATAGAATACTGGCTATCTCCCTGTTTTGCAGAAGGGAGCGTAAAGAAGGGTTAAGATACGGGTAACCTGCTTGCAGGTCTCAACCCACAGGTGGCGGACAAAGGCGGATGGATCCCCCTAGTAGGGATGGCCTCCCCGCCACTTACACAGCGACAACAGATGAACCTCATCATGCGACGACGCGAGCTGTTGACCTTGGCGGTGGCCGGGTTGATTACAGCACCCCTCAGCTTAGCAGGAGAGCAAAGAGCAATGGCCCAACAGACTTATCCCTTCACCAAAACCGACGCCGAGTGGCGGCAACTGCTCACCGAAGAGCAATACTATGTGCTGCGCCAAGAGGGCACTGAGCCCCCCTTCCGCAACGCTTACTACGACAACAAGGCCCCAGGTATCTATGTCTGTGCTGGCTGTGGTCAGGAGCTGTTTTCCTCGGCGGCCAAGTACGACAGTGGCACCGGTTGGCCCAGCTTTTGGGAGCCGATTGCTCCCCATGTGATCGGCACCAAGACGGACTGGAAATTGTTTGTGCCCCGCACGGAAGTCCACTGCTCTAACTGCGGTGGGCATCTGGGGCATGTGTTTCGGGATGGCCCCCCACCCACGGGTTTGCGCTACTGCATCAATTCTGCTGCCCTCAAGTTCATCCCAGCCACCGCCTAGAAATCCTCTTGGCTCCAGCTAAAACTGAGCCGCCTGTCTGGGTGAGCCTATGTCGGACTACACGTTCCTGGATGCTGCTTCGATTCTGCTGCGGGAGGGCCTGGAAGCTCTCTTGGTGCTGGTGGCACTGCTGGCCCTTATGAGCAAGAGCGGGCAATCGGCTCAGAAGCGCTGGGTGTGGATAGGGGGATCCGCGGGCTTGCTGGCAGCGGTGATGCTCGGTCTGCTGGTGAAGCTGTTTTTCCAGCAGATGCTCACCCACACGCGACAAGAGGTGCTGGAAGGGATCACCGGGCTGGTGGCAGCAGGTTTGTTGTTCTCGGTCAGCCTTTGGTTGCACCGCCGGGCTGCAGTGGCTTCTTGGCAAACCTTTGTGCGGGAACAGGCGCAGGCGGCACTGGCCACGGGTCAGGTTTTTTCCTTGGCTTTTCTGGCCTTTGTGGCGGTGTTTCGCGAGGGGGCGGAAACGGTGCTGTTTTATGTGGGGTTGGCCCCTTCCCTCTCGGCAAAAGATTTTTGGGCGGGGATCGGCCTGGGATCCCTGGTGTTGGTGGCACTGGCGATCTTGCTGCTGCAGGTGGGGCTGAAATTGCCGCTGGGAGTTTTTTTCCGGGGTCTAAGTCTGCTGGTTTTCTACTTGGGCTTTAAGTTTTTGGGCAGTGGCCTGCACGCTCTGCAGGTGGCGGACTGGCTGCCCATCACCCCCCTGGTCGGGATCCCAAAGCTGCGCTGGCTGGGCATATATCCCACTTGGCAGACGCTGCTCCCCCAACTGCTGCTGCTGGGAATAGCTTTCGCCTTGTGGGTGAGGCAATGGCTGCGGGCTGATTCTGCTCAGAGGCTTTCTTCGTGAAAAACGCTCTCCACCGGCACTGGGGATCCCATAAGCCATAAGTTTGATGAATCCCTGTCCTGGTTTTGATGGATGGCAATGATGCAGGTCACAATTTCATAGTCGTTTCAGGTTGGGACAAGGCGACCGAGGTACTGGGAAAAGCCTTCTGGCCCTGTGCATCTAACGTTTTAAGTGCGGGTGCAGTGTCCTGGTTTGAATCAAAATGACCCTAAAAAGAAAGCGCTCTGTACGTCGCGCCTGAAACCGCACCCAGTCAAGCCTTCCAGTCCAAGAAAGCAAAGCCTACCGGCAGGGATCCGGCAGGCCGCTGGATTTTGTCGGAGATCCCCAGTAGGAAACCCTGTCGATCGCTACGGAATCGACAGAGAGCATCCACTCTGTGGGGTTCCCGAGAATCAGGTATCGTAGACCCGGCATTCAACAGCATCTGGGTTTTCAGCGCAGTGCTGCTCTAGGCTGCTGGGAGTCCTCGGCTGGTGGCTGCGAGCTGCCAGCACTTCTTCAACCGCATCCCAGGCCGCACGGCAGTGGGGATCCCCTTCGCCGTACTCAGAGCAGACGTTGCGAGCATTTTCCAGCTCTTTGGCGATCACTTCAGACAGTCCCATGTTCTCAAGCTCCTTTAGACTAGATGGGGCCGGTGGCCCGCTGATGTAACCGGTTGACGCAGAACCTGTAGGGATTCGGTGTAACCGAGGATCAACAGGTAAAAACCAGCCGATCCAGATGAGGAATGAGTCCAGGATAATGACCTTGTGCCAACCGAATTGATCAACCGGATACATTACCCATTCTAAACAGTGACGGCAGGGGGGTGCAGCTGCGCTTTCGCGATCTCTTTGGGATCAGGATGCGCAGGGATCCCTCAGGCCCCAAACAGTTGTTCAATCCGTTGCCGCACCTGCTCTGGGGATCCCTGTTGACGCACTTGACCTTCCGAGAGCAAAATCGCCCCATCTGCCCATTCCAGTTCCGCCAGCCGATGGGTTACCCAGAGGGCGGTGATGCCTTCTTGATCCACCAGTTGCCGGATGCACCGCAGCAAATCTGCCTGGCTGTCGGGATCCAACAGGGCTGTGGGCTCGTCCAAAAGCAGCACCTCGCTGCGCCGGGCCAAAGCCCCTGCCACTGCCACTCGTTGCTTCTGTCCGCCGCTGAGGCCGTGGATGGGCCGACGGATCAGGTGCTTTAATCCGACTTGCTCCAAGGCTGTTTCCACCCGCTGGTGAATTTCCGCCAAGGTCAGAGCCTCTGCTCCCAAGCCAAAGGCCACATCGGCTCCCACCGTGGGCATGAACAGTTGGTGATCCGGGTTTTGAAACACATAGCCCAGCCGACCGCGAATCTCCAGGCGGCCCGAAAGGGGCTGGGGATGGGTCAGGGATCCGGACAACAACTGCAACAGGGTGGACTTACCGCTGCCATTGGGCCCCAAGAGCATCCACAACTGGCCCTTGGGAATGACAAAACTGCACGCCTGCAAAACCGGCGGACGCTCCGGCCAAGCAAAGGTCAGGCTCTCCACCCGAATGGCCACCTCAGACATGGGGATCCCTTAGCGGCAGAGAGAAAAGGGCTGTCCTCAGCTTTGCAACTGGGCCAAAAAACCGGGACGGGTTCCCATGGGGCTGGCGCTGCCCGACTTAGAAGTCATTTGCACGCCACACAACTCACCGGTGAGCAGAAACACCTTTTTGCCGGTGCGGTCGCAGGTCAGCTCCAAACTCTGAGGGGATCCACTCTGCAGAGCATTGACGATGCTTTGGTAGGCCCGGTTGGCCGCTTCTTCCTCTTTTTGGTGGACAACGATGGGGGCAGGGTTCCCTTTCAGGAGCAGTTCCAGAGTGTACATGGCTGACCGTTGCGTAGTGGGCCGTGGGACAAAAGAGAGGCACCCAGAGGACGCCGTTGGCGACAGCAGGACGAAGTCCTTTTCCAGTATCGCAGGTTGGGCCAGGGTACCGGCAGGCTCAACAAATGACGGGGGAGTTTCTCTCGCCAGATTAGGCCAGGCCGGTGCCGAGAAAAGGCAGCAGGCTAATCAGCAACAGGCCCAACGTGGCCAGGGATCCCGCCAAGAAGGAGAGGGATCGCCCAATGGGAATATCGGCAATGTAGAAAAAGTTGTAGAGCAGCCGCGCCAGCAGAAACACCCCACACAGCACGGCTACCCCTTCGTCTCCGCTGAGGCCAAAATACCAGGGATCCGAGTGAGGGCCGGTGATGTAGGCGATCAACGCTGCTGCCGCAAACATCCCAAAGGTCTCAAACCCGTTGGCGTGGGCCCAGGTGGCCCGTTGCCCGTAGGGAGGTAGCCTATCGAACATAGCCCGAGGGGCATGCAGGTCGTAGCCGACGCGGGCACGGGCATAGCCCACCACCCCCATGGGCAGATAGACCAAGAGCATGGCTGCCGCAATAGAGAACAGGGGGATGGCTACGAGAGGAGGATTTGGCAACATAAGATAGGCAAAAGGGCGGTGCACAATGACAGAGGAGAGAAAAGAGCCCAGCTTGGGTGGGAACTATTGCCGGGAAAATCAACACCAGAACCATTATCCATCTATCGGGCTGTCTATCCAGGCAGATGCTTGCGTCAGGAAATCTTGCGGATTTGCCGGCGGCGCTCCTCATATTCAGCGCGGGTGATCAAGCCCTGTTTCAACAGGCTTTCCAACTGCTGTTCGGGATCCCGGGCTTCTCGCCCTTCCACACTGGTCCATTCCAGCTCGATCAACTCTCGGTTGAATCGAAAATCGAAATCGGCATTGCTCATGGTCAGGATCCACAGCCCTTCCAGCAAACAAAGGGCGCGTACCCCGTAGCTGAGGATCTGCAGCGGGATGGAAGGAACGAACACCATCAGCCCCGCCACCAAGTAGCCCCAGCCCCAGCGTTGGTGCCCCATATAGAAGCGCTGCAACCCTGGGATCAGCACCCCCAGCATCGCCAGCCAACCGGCCACCTCTCGGATTAACCGCCGACGATCCTGTGGGGGCGTATCAGGATCCCTGCTCTCGGCCATAGACTGCACCAGCTAGATGTGCCATTAAGCTAGCTCAGTTTTGGCCGCACAGGGCTCAGGAACTTGGATCCAACCTTAGAAGATTTTTGAGCAGCATCCCGCCGCCTATACTTGATGGGGGCGGTTCGGGGAAGGAACATGGCAGAGCGGGAACTATCGGTAGCGATCTTGGCAGCGGGCAAAGGTACCCGGATGCGGTCGCAGTTGCCCAAGGTGCTGCACAAACTGGGATCCCTGTCTTTGATCGAGCGGCTGCTGCGCACGGTGCTGACGTTAAAGCCCCACCGCTGTCTGGTGGTCGTGGGTTATGAACAAGAGCAGGTGCGCCAAGCCCTGCGGGAGTACCCGGTTGAATTTGTGGAGCAGGCCCAGCAATTGGGCACCGGACACGCCGTTCAACAGCTGTTGCCCGTCCTGGGCGGTTTTCAGGGGGATCTGCTGGTGATCAACGGGGATGTGCCCCTGCTGCGGGCAGAAACCCTGCAAGCTCTGGTGGAGCGCCACCGCCAGGTGAACCCAGAGGTAACCTTGCTCTCGGCTCAGGTGGCGGATCCCTATGGCTATGGACGGGTGTTCTGCGATGCCCAACAGCGAGTGCTGGAACTGGTGGAAGAGCGAGACTGCACCCCAGCCCAACGGCAAAATCGCCGCATCAACAGTGGGGTGTATTGTTTTCACTGGCCGGCTCTGGCTCAGGTTTTGCCCCATCTCAATCGCAACAACGCACAGCAGGAGTACTACCTAACAGATGCCGTCAAGCGGGTGGGCAAAGCCATCGCTCTGGATGTTGCCGATCCGCAAGAAATTGTGGGCGTCAACGACCGCCGCCAACTGGCCCAGGCGTACCAGATTTTGCAGGATCGCCTCAAAGAAGCCTGGATGGAAGCCGGGGTCACCTTTGTGGATCCCGACAGCAGCAGCCTCGAGGAAACGGTGGAATTGGCCCCCGATGTGGTGATCGAGCCCCAAACCCATCTGCGAGGGGTGTGCCGCATTGGGCCGGGAACCCGCCTGGGGCCGGGCAGTTGGATCGAGTCCAGCGAGATTGGATCTGGGTGTCACATTCTCTACTCGGTGGTCAGCCACAGCCGCATCGGCAACCACGTCTGGATAGGCCCCTACGCCCACGTGCGCCCCCACAGCCAGATCGGGGATCACTGCCGCATCGGCAACTTTGTGGAAACCAAAAATGCCCAGATCGGATCCCACAGCAACGCCGCCCACTTGGCCTACCTGGGCGATGCCAAGCTGGGATCCCAGGTCAACATCGGGGCGGGCACCATCATCGCCAACTACGACGGCCAGCAAAAGCACTTTACCGAAATTGGGGATCGCAGCAAAACAGGCGCCAACTCGGTTCTGGTGGCTCCTTTGCAGGTGGGATCCGATGTCACCATTGCTGCCGGCTCCACCATCCCTGCCCGCTACCCCCTGCCGGATGACTGCTTGGTGATCGCTCGCTCCCGCCCGGTGGTCAAGCCCGGTTGGCGACTTGGGATCCGCTCTTCCCGCCCCCAGGAGCCCCAGCCCATGCCGCCGGGATCCCTCAAGATTTATCCCTTGCGCCTTTTCCCCGGCCAAGATCTCAAGCAGGAACTAGAGCGATTGGCCCGGCAGCAGCCCTTGCAAGCGGGGTTTGTCCTCAGCGCTGTCGGCAGCCTCAGCCAAGCCACCCTGCGCCTGGCCGACCAAACGGGGGATCACCTGTTGTCGGAACGCCTGGAGATCCTGGCCCTGAGTGGATCCCTGTGCCCTGACGGAGTCCATCTCCATCTCACCGTTGCCGATGCCCGAGGCCAAACCTGGGGGGGACACCTGCGCCCCGGCTGCCTCATCTGCACCACCGCCGAAATTGTCCTCGCCGACAGCCCGGAGTATCGCTTCTCCCGTCAACCGGATCCGGCCACCGGCTACCTGGAGTTGCACATCCAACCCGTGGCAGGGGATCCCTGCTGGCCGTCCCCACCCCCCCAACCCCAGCAAAACCAGCAGACAAAACCAGAGGCTGACAACAGCAGGCCGAAAAGCCTACAGTAGTCAACACGAGTTACCTAAAGCTAAAGGGGGCTTGTGAGCGCCAAGCCGAAAGCTTCACGGAACTCATGGACGCTTTGCGGTGTGGCGGGCATGTTACTGGGTTTTCGGACGCAACTCATTCTTAACCGCAAGCAAACAACTCTAGCCGCCCAACACGCTGGGGTAGCCCGCCACGCCTATAACTGGGGCTTAGAAGTCTGTCGGCAAGCCCTGGAGAACCAGCAAAAACTTCCCACCGCCATTGACCTGCACAAGCGCCTAGTGGCCGAGGTGAAGAAAGAACATCGCTGGTACTACCAGGTCTCCAAATGCGCCCCTCAGCATGCATTACGCAACCTGGAGCAAGCCCTTAAGCGCTGGCGGGGTGGGTTGGGGAAGTTTCCCCGCTTCAAACGCAAGGGAGTGCGAGACAGCTTTTACCTGGAAGGGAGTATTCGCACTTCTGGCAACCGCATCAAGGTACCTATCTTCGGTTGGCTGCGCTGTGCAGAGCTGCTCCCGGTGACCACACCCAAGAACGTGGTTGTTAGCTTGAGAGCATGACTCTAGTCAATAATAAGCTCAACTATACTGAAAATAATGTATAATATGTTCAGTACGGATTACTACCAGTTGATCTTTCTGTT
>NZ_JBSSCZ010000033.1:0-33851 GCF_054060215.1 Thermostichus sp. OS-CIW-30
ATCGTATTCTTGGCCTATGCGTGATGACAACGATATTCACATGGCCGGCACTGCGTTTTTAAAGGGCGTCGGCTACGGTCGGCGCTATCCTTCCCCGCCCTGAAGGACGGGGCTTGCCGCGCCTTTTGGTCAATGGGATCCCTCTCCTCAGGGCACGACCAACACCGGGCAGGGGGAGAGATCGATCACGCGGTGGCTCACGGAGTTGTTCTGCCCCTCTCCAGATAGGGTGAGGCCGCGGCAGCCCATCACAATCAGGCTGATCTCCAGCTCGTCTGCCACATCACAGATGACAAAAGGTACCTTCCCCTCTCGATACTCACTCTTGACGTTGCTAAGGCCGATTTGATGCAGGCCAGACTCCGTTTGCTTAAGCAGGTTGTGGATGTTCTGCCGGGCTTGCTCGGCTCGCTCCGGGTCAAGCTCCGTATCATCCAGCACAGAAAGCAAATACACTTGGCTCTTGTAGCGCTGTGCTATGTCCGCCACCAAGGGCAAGGCGTGGCTGGTTTCACGCGAGTTATCGATGGGAAAGAGCAGTTTGTCGAACATAGCCGAGGATTCCGCGGTCAAGCCCATTCCCTATCCAAGTTGGGGGCTTGCCCTATTCTATCAATTTTACCGGGAGCTCAATGGCCTCATTCCACCCCTGCCCGTTTTCCTGTTGTCAGGGGCTCCACCTGGGCTGCTTCGCCCTAGCTGCAAACGGAGCTCCTCTGCTGTTTGGATGAGTAGCCATTCTATCATCCCGCGAAAGTCCAGCCGCCCTAAGCCATGCTGGGCTGAAGTTTACGCAATTCCTGCCAAAAATCCATTATTTTCAGATTGACCAAACTTGGAAAAGAATGATGAAAAAAGTGTCGCCCCCCAGGGCAAAACCACATTTGATCCCCTGGCTTTAGGTGGTTTCTCCACTTCTCGAGCGAAGCAGGATCCACAATGGGGTCATCCTTGCTGGCGCAAACCAACATCGGCACCGACACTTTCTGGGCTGGAATCGCTATCACCTGAAATAGGGAGTGAGGTATGGGAGAAGTATCCAAATCTTTAGCCAGAGCATAGGAGAGTGAGCGTGCTCGCCACTGTTCTGAAGTAGGTAGAAGGCTCTGGGCTATACGCACCAAGAGTTGTTCCCGACTCCAGCAAAAGATTTTTCGCTGCACATAGAAATGGGCATGCCAAGTGGTAGCAGGCCAACCTCCCACGGCCAGCAAGGTCAGAGACTGTACCCGCTGTGGGTAACGGCAGGCAAAAAGATAAGCGGCCACCCCGCTCAAGCCGTGGCCGATAAGATGAACGGGTCGATCCCAAGCTTTGAGATATTCGTATAGCAGCGTGATTACAGTCTCCAGGCTACAAGGCTCATCCTGGGTTTGGTGGTACTCCCAGTAGGCTATCCGAAAGCATTTCCCCAGGGATCCTAATAAAGGCTGATCAAAGAGCTTGAGACTGGGAGAAATGCCCAGATACAGGGCCTCAAAAGCGAGCGCAGAAGCGGAGCTTAAACTCATATTCGCTATTCCATCTCGACTGTTAAAACCATCAAGGCTGCTAGCCAAACAAAAGATCTACAAAGTCCAGTAGCCAGAAACCAACCGGCAAAGTGCGGTTGAACCATGCAATTGTGAACAGTGCAATTGCCATTGGAAAATGCGGCCCAAAGGATCCGAGCCGATCTGGATAGAGGAGAGGGGACAATACCCCTCTCCTTTCTGCAGATCCCCGAACCAGGGAGCCTCAAACCTCATTCACAGCCCAGGCAAAATCTGGGCCAACACGTCCGCACTGTTCAGGAGCATGTAGGCAAACAGGGCACCGCCAACGCCGCCCACCAGAAACCCTCCCGCCAACTGGCTCCAGCCGGCACGGGTGCGCAAGTTTTCGGGCAAGTCCTCCGATCCTGCCGGTACTCGCACCGGCTGAGGGGATCCCTGCGATTCGGCCATCAGTTGCACGCCCGGCGTCGGATAGGCCACCTCGCCGTAGGGGGTATTGACCACTGCCACCAGCCGCGAGCGAGGAAAGGACACCCGTCCGTAAATGGAGAGACAAACCGTCAGGATCAGCACCAGGCCGATGGTCGCCAGCGTCCCTGCCGTCAGGGCCTGCTCCGAATTCCGCAGCGGACTCAACTTGTAAAACGGCCCCACCAGGAAGTACCCATGAGCCATGCCGATCTCCAAGCCGCGCAAAAAAGGAGAGAGGCCCTCCCGGTAGATGGGCAGGTTTTGCAGCAGCAGCAGGGTGAGATCGCCCCGGTTTACCGGCGTGTCCAAGTTGCCCACCTGCGGATCTGTGGCTCGCACCCAGCCCCCGTGCTGGAAGTCAAAGCCGCTGGCCGCCGCCCGCGCCCGGATGGCATGCCAGATGTGCCCCGCCAAAAACAGGATCCCCAAGACAAAGTGGGCTGTAGCCAACCAGGTACGGCTGCTCACCACACCCATCTCGTCGGCAGCCAGCCCCAGCGGCCCGTAGAAAGCCACCGGATAGGCGATCTCGTTGACGCTGACAAAATAGGCCGCCAAGATGCCCATGTAGGCCAGGGCCCCCAGGCTGTAGGAGAGGTAGGCTTCGCCCGAGTAGATCAGCACCTGCTTGGCCCAGGCAAAGGGCCGTGTGGCTATGTGCCACCATCCCCCCAGCACACAGAGCAGGCCGACATAGATGTGCCCTCCCACCAGATCTTCCAGATTGTTCACGGCGGCCATGCCCTGCTGACCCATGAGCGGCGTCAGGTAGGCAAAGATCCGCAGCGGATTGAGGGTGGGATCCGCAACGATCCGCACGCGGCCCAGGTTGGCATCGTACAGCCCTCCCCAAAAGAGAGCCTTGGCCACCAGCAGCCATGCACCCAGCCCCAGCAGCAGCAGGTGGATGCCGAGGATGGTGGTCATCTTGTCGTCATCTTCCCAGTCGTAGCCGAAAAACTCGGCAAAGGTTTTCCCCTTGCTCAGCACCTCTGGTCCCAAAAGGGCATGGAAGATCCCTCCTGCCCCCAGCACTGCCGAGGCAATTAGGTGCAGAACGCCCACGACAAAAAAGGGATAGGGATCCGTAACCACCCCTTCTGCGTTGACGCCGATGCCCAAGCTGGCCAGATGGGGCAACAAAATCAGCCCCTGGCTGTACATAGGTTGATTTGGATCCCAGTGGGCCACCTCGAACAAGGTCATGCCGCCGGCCCACAGCATGATCAGCCCCGCATGGGCCACGTGGGCCCCCAGCAGCTTTCCGGATAGGTTGAGCAAACGAGCATTCCCTGCCAACCAACTGACCTGAGGGGATCCCTCAGCAGAAGTAGGCGATGAAGATAGAACTGCGCCGGTCATGACAAACTCCCACAGTATCAATGACAAGTTAAGAAGCCGGGTTTGAATTACAGATTGAAGAGCGTTTTTAGTTTAGCCGTCCACTCTTTAATTCGTTTTTCCGTCAGCTCTGGTTGGTTATCTTCGTCCAGAGCAAGGCCGACAAACTCACCGTCAACCACTCCCTTAGACTCGTTGAACTCGTAGCCTTCTGTAGGCCAGGAGCCGACATTTTTGCCGGCACGCTCGGCAATTTTTTTGGCCAGGATCCCCATGGCATCTTGAAAGTTGTCGGGATAGCCCAACTGATCCCCAACTCCAAAGTAGGCTACCGTCTTACCGGAAAAATCGATCTCATCCAAATTTGGGAAAAAACCATCCCAATCAGCCTGAAGCTCCCCAATATTCCAAGTTGGACAGCCGATGATTAAGTAGTCGTACTTCTCAAAGTCCTCAATGCTGGCCTCGGCAATGTCAATTAAATCTACATTGTCTTCGCCCAGCTCTTTTTGAATCATCTCGGCAGCTCTTTCGGTATTTCCGGTTTGAGTGCCGAAAAATAGACCTATTTTTGCCATTGCTCCTACCTCGAAACTGCAAGTGCGAAGCTCAAAATCAGATGGCTAGATAGTCAATGCCTTCAGCGTGCCGTTAGGCCTGCTGTGCAGCGAGCTCTACTCTGCCGGTACGGAAATTGAATCCTCGGGCTTTCAGGGCATGGAAAAGGTGGCCCTGAAGGAAGAAAAAGGCCAGCCAAAAGTGGGCATTGGCCAGCCAAACCCTAGACGTGAGAGCCTCTCCTTGCTCAAAAAAGGGATAGCGATCCAAGCCCACCTGCAGCAGCGGCCCATAGAAAACTTCGGGATAGACCACTGGGTTAACGGCAACGAAATAGGCGGCAATAAATCCCATCAAGGCCAAAGCTCCCAAGCTGTAGGAAAGATAAGCTTCCCCAGACCAGATAAAAATCCGTTCTGCCCAGGCAAAAGGCTTGGTCGCGATATGCCAAACCCCACCTGACACCAGGAGCAAGCCCAGCCAGAGGTGGCCGCCCACCACGTCTTCTAAAGTGTCCACCCCGGCGATCCAGTGGCGCCCTTCTATGCCCAACAGGTGGCCAAAGGGGTTCCAGTTGGGAGACACCAGGCGCACCTCTCCTGCCACCGGGTCGAACAAGCCGCCAAACACCACTGCCTTGAGCACCAAAAGCCAGGCTCCCAATCCCAGCAGCACCAGGTGGATCCCTAGGATGGTGGTCATCTTGTTTTTGTCTTGCCAGTCGTAGCTAAACAGGGGAAAGGCTTTGGGATCCAGCACCGCCGGCCCGCGCAGGGCATGAAAAATGCCGCCAAACCCCAAAAAGGCAGAGCTGATGAGGTGGATCGCTCCCACCGCAAAGTAGATATCCGTATCCAGGACTTCCCCGCCGGATCCCACCCCCAGCCCCAAGCTGGCCAGGTGGGGCAAGAGAATCAGCCCCTGCTCATACATCGGTCGGCTGGGGTCAAACTTGGCCAACTCGATCAGGGTCATCGCCCCTGCCCAGAGAACGATCAGCCCGGCATGGGCCACATGCGCCCCCAGCAGCCGGCCAGAAAGATCGGTCAAACGGGCGTTGCCCGCCCACCACGGGATCTGTTGTTGCGAGCTAGATCCCCCTTCTTGCTTGAGTGTCGTCGCTGTCATCTCCGCTCCTCTTGCGTTTCTAAACAAGCTTTTCTAGGAAAAGGCCAGAGACCTTGCCCCAGGCCCGCCTCTGGCCGCACGGACACATCCTTTCGAGACACGTAACCAACTGTTGAGAGTAAATCTCAACAGCGAGCTGTGACCTACTCTAGGCTTCTTGCAAACAAATATCAATGTCTTTAGAGTTAAGTTTTGTTAAGAGTCGGACTTGTATCCGCCCATAGCCCCACCTGGGGAAGCTGCAGATGGAAGCTGGCCCGCAGAGGGACGAGCCGGGCGATCCGGTGGCAGCCGGTGATAAAAATCTCTCCCTTCTTAAGATTGAGTCGCAATAGCTGGATTACAATCAAGCCAAAGTTGGCCAAGTCGAGGGCAAAGGAGTCGGAGGAGATGTCGAGGTATCTGAAGCTGTGGACGGGGATAGGGCTTTATGTTCTGGTCAGCGGGGCCGCTTGCGGGGAAACCCAAAAGGATCCCTCGGCTGCGGGCGGCGGGGATCCACCGGCCCTGAGCCAGGCTTCGCCTCAGCAGGCAGCTCAAATGAACCCGGAGTGTCGGCCTATCCCGGTGGATGGCGGCGGCGAGGGTGGGGAAGAAGGGGCAGGCTCTCGCCGGCCAGCCGTTGTGCTCTCTCCTGAGCAGCGGTTTCAGGATCGGCAGATTTTGCTCGACTTTGCCGATCAGGTGGTGATCCCTGCCTATGAGCAGTTGGTCGCCGATACCCAGGCCCTGTCTCAGGCCATCCAGGCCTTCGTGCAAGATCCCAATGCCCAGACTTTGCAAGCGGCTCGCCAGGCTTGGTCTGTTGCCCGCATCACTTGGGAGGAGAGCGAGGCTTTTGCCTTTGGGCCGGCGGCTTATTTGGGGCTGGATGCGGATTTGGACGAATGGCCCCTGAACGAGGTGGAGGTGCTGGAAGTTCTCAACAGCGGCGATCCCCTCACTCCAGAGACCGTGGCCGAGTTGGAAAGCGGGCAAAAGGGATTTCATGCCGTGGCCTTCTTGCTCTTTGGCGTGGATAACAACAAGTCTTTGCAAGACTTTACCGAGCGGGATCGGGAGTACTTGGCTGCCCTTGGCCCAGTTTTGGCGGATACGGCGGCAAAGCTGCTCAAAAGCTGGACAGAGGGAGTGCAAGGGCTGCCTGCTTTTCGCGAAGAATGGGTAAAAGCCGGCGAGGGCAGCAAGAGTTATCTCACGCTGCAAGCTGCTGCTGAAGAAATAGCCCAAGGTATTCTCGGCATGTTGGACGAGCTGGGCAAGGTCAAAATTGGCGAAGCCTTCGCCCAGCAAAATCCTTTTCTGCTGGAAAGTCGCTTTGCCCACCATTCGCTGCCGGAGTTCCAGGCCAATGTGCGCAGCGTTCAGTATGCTTACTTGGGCGGATTTAGAGATAGAAAAGGTCGTGGCCTGAGCCAATTTGTCCGGGACATCAATCCCAATTTGGATAGTCAAATTCAGTCGGAGTTACAAGCAGCGGCGGCGGCTCTCCAGGGGATCCCTGCCCCTATCGAAAAAAGCCTTTGCGATGCCAATGCCCGTGGATCTATTACTGCCGCTATGGAAAAAATTGAAGACGCTTTCGACAGCTTTGCTCAGGAAGTTGTGCCGCTCCTGCAGTAGTAAGAAAGTCCCAAAAGAGCTGAGTTGCCGATATTTTGATAGCCGATGCGTCGTCTTCTCCAGATTTTCATGCTGGGATTGGCCTCTCTTTGGGCGGCGAGCTTTCTGGCTTTCCCCGCTGCCCCAGAGGGATCCCAGCCATTGCCCCCTCGAGCGGGTGGCGAAACAACCCTTTGGAACCGCACCTCAACAGCCTACGAGCAGCCGGCTCCCAACTTGGATCCCCGCTGGGCCAGGTTGCATGCCCTGGGGGACATCGCCTTTGAGGCTCGCTTCGTCACCGCTCCGGCGCCTGTTAACCCCGGCCTTGGGCCTCTGTTCAACAACAACTCCTGCGCCGGTTGTCATGTTAAAAACGGCCGAGGTTTTCCTGACAAGGGGCAGCGGGTCGTCAGAGTCAGCCAGGTTGGATCCCTGGATAGAAGCGGGGATCCCCAGCCTTTTGGATGGGAGGCCATTGCTCCTCATAGCAACACTCCCCCTGTGGCCGGCATCGGCACGCAGGTTCAAGAAAAGGCCGTTCGGGGCTATCGGCCAGAGGCCAAGGTGGAGTTGCACTGGGTAGAGCAGACCAGAGAGTACGCCGACGGAACTCCCTACAGGCTGCGTTCTCCTGTTGTAAAGCTGTTAACTCTGGAGGGATCGCCCATCGATCCTGTCCTCATCTCCCTGCGGATCCCCCAGCCGGTGTTTGGAGCGGGCCTACTGGAGGCCGTTCCCGCTTCTAGGATCCTGGCAGCAGCCGATCCTGACGACGCCGATGGGGATGGCATCTCTGGCCGCCCCAACTTGGTTTGGGATCAAGAGCAGCAGCGTCTGGTGCTGGGACGGTTTGGTTGGAAAGCCAATACCCCCAACCTCAGGCAACAAACTGCGGCCGCCTACGCCAACGACATGGGTGTCACGAATCCTCTTTTTCCGGCCGCGGATGGCAGCCAAGATATCGACGAGGCCACTCTCCAAGCGACAACCGTTTACGTGCAAACCCTGGCCGTGCCTGGCCGCGCCCTTTGGCAGGATCCCCAAGTTCAGCGAGGGGAAAAGCTCTTCGTCCAAGCCCAATGCGCCAAGTGTCACCGACCAGAGCTACAAACCGGCATTCATGAGATCCCTGCCCTGGCCAACCAAGTCATCCACCCCTACACCGATTTGCTGTTGCATGACATGGGCGAAGGACTAGCAGATGGCCGCGCTGACTTCGAGGCCACGGGCCGAGAATGGCGCACCCCCCCTTTGTGGGGCATCGGCTTGTCGCAGACAGTTCTGCCCTCCTCCGGCTATTTGCACGATGGCCGCGCCCGCAGCCTCGAGGAGGCCATTCTCTGGCATGGGGGAGAAGCTGAACGCTCCCGCGAGATCTTTAAAAATATGGCTGCTGAAGACAGAGAAGCCCTGCTCTATTTTCTTCGATCCCTCTAGAGCTCTGCCCATTTCCGCAGCAGGTTCGCGTAAACTTTGGAGATCAAATCAAAGTGGCGTGTCTTGCCCGATTCCTGAAACATCTGCTGCCGCACAGTCTGTAAATCAAAGAGGATCTCGCGTTCTTGCGGATCCCTAATTAGGCTTTGAACCCAACTGACGGCAGCATAGCGGATCCCACGGGTTACAGGCTCAACTCGGTGCAAGGTGGAAGCAGGATAGAGGATCAAAGCACCCGCCGGCAGCTTGTAGGCTTGCTCCCCCTCGCTACTCTCGATCTTCAGCTCACCGCCATCATAGTCTTCAGGGGCACTTAGAAATAGCGTAAAGGAAATATCCGTGCGCATCAGCTGATGCCGATCGAGCATCAGCGCATCGTCGGTATGAGTGCCATAGGACATTCCCGCTTCGTAGCAGCTAATTAAAATGGAATGAATGAGCTTGGGCCGGGCAGCCATCTGGAACAACAAATTACGCTCTAGAGCTGCCAAGATAATCTCCTCTATCTTCCGTTGCTGAAGGGATCCCTTTGGCATTTGCCTATTGTTTTTGACAAGCCTGGCATTCCAGCCTGCCGTCAGAGCACCATCCACAAATTCAGCATCGGCTATGAGGGACAGAATCTGTTGCAATTCTGCTAAACTAAGAACATCGCCAATACACAAGATCATTATCAACCTCTAAAAAGCAAAATACATGACACCTTCTACACTAGCAAAACAAGCCTTATGAAAATCATGCCTACTTCGAGCATCCCTCGGAAACCTTAAGCATCTAGCAGAGAAAGTAGAGATCTTTTGCCCTATGCAGCCACCTTCTGGTATTCGACAAAAAGAGCTCTGCGAGCTATTGGGCTTAGACTACAAGGCTGTTGCCACCGAGGCAAAGCGTCTGGGCTTGAGCACACATGCCTATCTGCAACAGAAAACAGGTTGGATCCTGAAGGATGAACTCTATTATCCGCCCGGCACTACCTTTGACAAGTCAGCAGATGGCGAGTCAGTAGGATCGTCCCCTACCCCCTCAGAGGATTTGTCCTCTAGCAGCAAAATCAATTCCAGAAAAAGGAAAGACATCCTCTCACTGCTGTTGTTGCTTGTTGTCCTGTTAGCTGCCATCTTGCTGGCCCGTCGCTTAGATCCAGAGGCAACTCGAGAATTTATAGCAAAACTAGGCCCCTGGGCACCCCTTGCCCTGATTGGATTACGCTCCCTGAGTATTATTATTCCTGCCATACCCAGCACCCTTTACTCCATCTTGGCAGGAGCCCTCTTTGGATTTGGATCGGGAATCCTTTACATTGCAATTGCTGATTTTATCTCTTGTACACTTAACTTCTACCTAGCCAGAAAGTTTGGTAGAGACCTAGTACAGCGAGTAGTTGGGCGACAATGGATGTACAAAGTCGATGCCCTTTCAGCTAACTATCTGGAAAACAATATTTTTCTTACAGCTGGTTTTTTAATGACGGGCCTATTCGACTTTGTCGCCTACGCCGCCGGCCTAACCCAAATAAAATGGCAGAACTTTCTTCTCGCCCTAGCTTTGGGCATTGCCGTCTCTACACCCCCAGTAGTGGCTCTGGGGGCAGGGATCCTAGAGCAGGGAAGGTGGCTGCTGGGCTTTGCTTTGCTGGGAATGTTTGCTTTGGCGATGTTAAGCGGCTGGCTGAGTAAAAGGCGGCGTTCTTAACTTGCCTTTGATAAAGTCAGAACAAAAGCAAGGTCAGCAGTGGCTTCTAACTCATGGGGAACATTTGCCGAAATTAAGACAAATATGCCCGGAGATAGAGAGATCTTCTCACCTGCAAGGGTTAAGACTCCAGTTCCTTCAATGACGTGGAGAGTAGCGTCCCTTGTGGAGGTATGCTCGGAAATACTTGTGCCTCCCGCCATACAGAAAAGAGTATGTTGGCAGACTTCACTTTTCCAAATGATCTTGCTGAGAACTCCTTCCACAGAATAAGCAATGTGATCTTTGAGCTGCAAAAAAGGTGACTCAGGGGAGACAAGAGACATCATTAAGCCTCCTTCTTGGCAATCAGTATGATGTAGCCTAGGTTATTTCGATATCGGCTAAAGATTTGCTTCATAGATAAGATCCGCTGCCGGATTACAGGACGTGTAAGCACATTCCACACCATAGTTAAGAGCGTCGGCAATCCTTCCTCTGTAGCAATAGCAACGGGATTGAGCAAAGTTAAGGGGCCGGTGGCATACTGGACAACCGTAAGATTTGCTTGCTGAACAGTTGCAAGCCAGCTGTCAGTAGATAAAGGATTGGCATTGACATGGATTACGGAGGATAACTCCTTGCGGATAGCGTCGCTGTTGGATCCCTCAACTCGCAGCTCATGGCTGAGGAACTTACCCCCTGGCTTGAGGCAATTGTAAATCCCTGACAAAATCTTAGATTTTCCTGCATCGGACTGCATTGTTAAAATAGCTTCCGCCAAGACATAGTCAAATTTCTGATCGATTTGATCTAGGTGAAAGATATCGCCCTCGAGGATCTCAACTTGGCCGGCTAGCCCTGCTGCAGAAACATTAGCGCGAGTGCGAGCAATGTTATCTGGATTTTTCTCAATGCCGGTAACATGTATGCCATAGCGCTTTGCCAATCGAATAGCCGTGTAGCCAAGGCCTGAGGCAAGTTCCAGCACAGTTTCTCCTCGACGGAACTCGGCAAACTTGAAGAGCCGTTCGGTAGCGCCAAAGCCCCCCGGTCGAAGTGCCTTTTTACCTGCCGCAGCCAGTACCTGGTGTCCAGGTGCATTTTTTAAGTCCAGCTTAGACATAGGTAACTCCAAAGCTTTGCAGAATTGGGAAATATAGCATGGAGCAGATAGTGAAGACTTCTTTACTACTGATCAATCCATCCTCCTTCCGAAGTTGGTTTGCTAAGTGCTGCTATTGTACCCCTTGAGTCCTTGACAGGCTGTACCCTGTGGCCATCTGTTTTGAGCTTGGCTGTGAGCAACTCATCACCTTCTATAATGAGAGATGCCCACAGCCGCAAAGAAAAACTTATTTTTCTCAGCTATTCGAAAAATCGAATATTAGAGAAGAGGAAAAGTTGAGGGGATGAACTTTTTTGGCCATCCTGCTCTTCCCAAATTCTTCTCTCAACCAGAATCCAATACCGACCTATTTTTTGATAACGATCTTCGTAGATCATCTTTGCTTGAGTTTTTTCTCCAGTTCCTGGGCTACAATACTCAGCAGTGTAGTGAGTGGGTAGGTAGCCCTCACCTGTATCGTAAAACTCTTGAACTGAGACTGTAATTGTCCGATTGGCAAGATGGCGATGTACCATTTGAATGTGCTTGCCCTGAACCCAGTACCTATCGGTAGAAGATAAGCCCGAAACAAGAACTTCAGTGATGTCTGAATTTTGTGGCTCTCCATAGGCAAAGGTGTGGCCACCGTGTTCCTCGTCGAAGGAATGACGAACGCGATGCACCATGACTTCCCACATCTGTTCCCGTATTTTCTGGCGGATCTCCTCGTCCTCGACGCCGGCAACATCGATCTTCATGTTGCGGTCAATACTCACAACTCCTGAGAAGGAGAGGCTGCTGTCACCTTCTTTGGGAAAGTAGGTTATCTCAGCTCGGTAGCCAGGAAAGTCTTTGTCCCAGGTGTAGCGATTCTCAAAAGCCTCCTTGAATAGCTCTCGGGCCGGAGCTTGCTGTGCTGCCATAATCTCCTCCTTAATGAGAAATTTTACTATTTAAATCCTAGTAGAGGCTGATGGCTGGCCTTGGGATTTTAAGGTTTCCTTATGACTGGCCACCCGCTCAGCTCTCTTGTTCTCGAAATTTCTCGAAGTTCTTGGCGGTTACCGATGGGCAGGAAGGCGGAACCTCAATCCTTCACTTGGCCTGAGGGGAGCCTTGAAGTTAATGAAAACCATTGGCAAGGCGCTGTCCACTGGCAACAGAGGGAGAGAGCTAAGCTAAAGCTCGGCGCTGTTGGCCTTTTGGCGACAAGCTGGCAGGAAGAGAGTCTGCTTTCTCAACTCACTCCATGTCCAAAATCCAACCCCTGAACCCAGAGCGGATCGCCCAGATGGCCGCGGGAGAGGTGATCGACTCGCTGGGGGCTGCTCTGCGAGAATTGCTGGAAAATGCCCTCGATGCTCAGGCCACCCGCATTCAGGTGGAGATCTGGCCCAGCCGCTGGCAGGTGCGGGTGGCCGATAACGGCCAAGGGATCCCCGCTTCGGAGCTGGAGCAGGTGGCCCGTCGCCACACCACCAGCAAGTTGGACGGTTGCAGCCTGGGGTTTCGGGGCGAAGCCTTGCACAGCCTGGCCCGGCTGGGATCCCTGGCTATCCAAACCCGCCACGTTTCTGATGCTCACGGCTGGCTGGCCGCCTACGACCGACAGGGGGAGCTGATCCACAAGCAGCCGGCAGCCACTGCCTTGGGAACGGTGGTCACGGTTGCGGATTTGTTTGCCGACTGGCCTCTGCGCCGTCGGGCCTTGCCCCAAACTCGCCCGCTCCTGACCCTGGTGCAGAATGCAGCCCTAGCCCATCCCTGGGTCAGTTGGCAGGTGCATCAGGAAGGGCAATTGCTGCTCAGCCTCTGGCCGGGAAAATCTCTGCAAGATCTGCTGCTGCAGGTGTTGCCGCAGGTGGATCCCACGGATCTGCGCTATCGGCGGATCCAGGATGGGGATAGCGATTGGGAAGTGGTGCTGGGCCTGCCGGATCGCCTGCATCGCCCCCACCCCGATTGGATCCGTGTGGCCGTAAACGGACGGTTTGTGCAGATGCCCGACTGGCAACGGCTGATCCAGTCGGTTTTTCACCACGCGTTGCCTCGCCACCGTCATCCACTGGTGGTTGTTCACCTGCGCCTGCCCCCAGAGCAGGTGGATTGGAACCGTCATCCTGCCAAAAGCGAGCTCTACCTGGAGAATCTGACGGCCCGCCAGGAGCAGTTGCGCCAACACCTGCACTCCCTTCTGCAATTGGGATCCGGGCAAGCCAGCCGCCGCTCTGTGCATCTGATCCGGGCCAGCGAGGCCAAGGTGGTCTATCGAGTCTCGCCCGATTTTCAGAGCCATCTTCCTCCCTCTGACCGCCCAACTTCTCCCTTGCCTCCCCTCAGGGCGCTGGCCCAACTGCATCGGATCTACATCTTGGCGGAGCATCCCCAGGGGCTATGGCTGGTGGAGCAGCACCTGGCCCACGAGCGAGTTCGCTACGAGTACATCCGGCAGCATTGGCAACTGGTAGCACCGGAGACGCCCATAACGCTGCAAGGACTATCGCCCCAAGCCCTGGAGCGGTTGGAGCAGTTGGGGCTGGAGCCAGAACCCTTTGGCCCCAATACCCATCTCATTCGACGCATCCCTCTGGCTTTAGGGTCGGAAGATCCGGAAGAGGTACAGGGATCCCTGCTGGAGCTCAGTGGTTGTCAAGATTTGCAGGCAGCCCAGGTAACAGTGGCCTGTCGTGGCGCCCTGCGCAACGGGATCCCGCTGACCCTGGAGCAGATGCAAAAGCTGTTGGAAGCTTGGCAGCGCACCGCCAATCCCCACACTTGTCCCCATGGCCGACCGGTGTACCTGGCCCTGGCAGAAAGAGATCTAGCCCGCTACTTCCGCCGCCGTTGGGGTCTCTGCGACCGGCCTATCTCCGACTCCAAACTGGGATCCCTGGGGGAGCTGGATCCGCTGGGAGATAGGTTTGCCGCCCAGGTGCGGCGCTCAAGCGGCTCTTCTGCGTCGGAGCCCACGGACGAGGCCAGTTCTGCCCCACTATAATCGGGGGTGTCCAACTGCTGAAACCCCTGAAACGCCATGGCTTCTTATCTCAAACTCAAAGCCCAAGAAGAGACCTGGCTGCAGCGCCATTCCCGTCTGATCTTGGCGATCCTGGCCGGCCTGGGATCCCTGTTGACGGCCTATCTCACCTACACCAAGCTGACGGAGCAGCCCGCCGCCTTCTGCACTGGGGATGGAGGGTGTGACCTGGTGCTCTCCAGCCGTTGGGCAGAGTTTTTGGGGATCCCGACAGCGGCTGTTGGCCTGCTGGGGTTTCTGGGAGTCTTGGCGCTGGCGGTGCTGCCGGATGGGCTCCCATTGGTGAAGCGGTGGCGCTGGCCGGCCCTGTTTGGCTTGGTTTCCGCCATGACCGCCTTTGAGATGTACATGCTTTACCTGATGGTGGCAGTGCTACGGCAATTCTGCATGTACTGCACCACCGCGATCATCTTGGTGGCGGGGCTGGGGCTGGTGACCGTGCTGGGCCACCGCTGGCTGGATGGGGGCAAGCTGGCCTTCAGCTACATTCTGGTGGCCTTTCTCACATTGGTGACCACGATTGGGGTGTACGCCAACCAAGTTCCCCCGCCTAGCCCCCTGGCGGTAGGGTTAGCAGCCCACCTGCGGCAGATCGGCGGCACCATGTACGGGGCCTATTGGTGCCCCCATTGTCAAGATCAGAAAGAGCTGTTCGGGGCAGCTTTCGACCAAGTGCCCTACGTGGAGTGCTCCCCCAACGGCCCCGGCACTCCCCAAGCTCAAGAATGCACAGAAGCGGGGATCACCAGCTATCCCACCTGGATCATCAATGGCCGCACCTACACAGGCGTTCGCTCTCTGGAAGCCTTGGCGGTGGCCTCTGGCTATCCGCTGGAAGAGGGCAGATAAACCCCTGGAGTCGGGATGAGGATGTGAACTCGGTTGCGCCCTGCCTGCTTGGCCTGGTAGAGCGCGCTATCCGCCTGCTGCAAGGCGGTTTCCGGTTCTGGGCAGTAGTCTTCGCTGAGCACGATCCCACCGATGCTGATGGTAACAGGCAGGCTGCGCTTGGGGGAGATGTCAATGGGCCGTTTGGCGATAGCCTGCCGCAGAGACTCTGCGTAGCGACCGCAGCGGGGGGGGCTAAGCCCGGGCGTAACGCAAACAAATTCTTCCCCACCATAGCGGTAGAGCAGGCTGGAGGGCCGCAGTTGATTTTGCAGCCGCCCGACGATGGCCTGCAGCACACAGTCGCCAATGTAGTGGCCGTAGCTGTCGTTGACCTGCTTGAAATGATCCACATCCATCATCAGCAGGCAGAGATAGCGGTAGCGAGCCTCCCCGCGGGGCCCCACCTGCTTGAGCAAATGGGGCAGCGCCTGATCCAGAGCTCGCCGGTTCAACGCCCCGGTCAAGGGATCCGTCAAAGACAAAGACTCCAACAACTCATTGCGGGCTCGCAATTGCCGGTTGGCCTGGGCCAAAGCTTGGGTGAGCCGCTGGAGACGTAACCCTGCCCGCGCCCGCAGCTCCTCGGGATCGACCGGCTTGGTGATGAATTCATCCGCCCCCGCATCCAGCCCCTCTACCCGAGCCTCAACTTCAGAACGGGACGTGAGCAAAATGAAATAGACGAACTGCCCTGCTGCGGATCCCTTGAGACGGCAACAGAACTCTACCCCCGACATCTCAGGCATGACCCAGTCGCAGATCACCATGTCGGGCCACTCGCTCTCTTCCAAGCTTTGCAAGGGATCCCAAGCTGCTCGGGCGCTTTCCCAGCTTTCCACGTAGTACTGAGAGCCTTTGAGAACATTGATAATGTAGCAACGAACCACTGGGTCATCATCAACAACCCAAATGCGGGGGGTGCGAGCCGGAACAGAGCTCCAAAAGGCTTCTTCTGCAGGCCCAAGAGCCGAACCAGAAGGGTGGTATACAGAATCCAAGCCCTCCAGATCAAGGGACGACATAGTCTGATGACATAGTCTAAAGAGGAGCGCTCCATTGCAGCCAGATCCCAATCCTAGCGCCAACGGCTAGTTGGAACCAGAGCCGGGAGCGGCCAGACAAGCATGGTTGGAGGCCCGCTCACGGAGCGCAAGGTGCAGTGCTTCCACAAACTGCCGCACCCGAATCGGGTCGATCATGGGAAAGGGATCCGAATAGCCTGCCGGCATGCCTGCGGAACGGGAAGACCGCTTCAGAGAACTGGCCACAATCACGCCATCTGCCCGCCGGATCAGGCTGCCGATGTTTTCAGCAGTAGCCCCCGAGCCGATGAGCAGCGGCACCTGAGGAGCAACTTTGCGGGCCAGCTCCAGCTCCTCCAGAAGGGGTGGCTTGCCGGTGGCCCAGCCGGAAAGGATGATGGCATCGGCCAGGCCACGTTCCACCGTGTCGGTGATGGCCGCATCCAGACTGATGGGACCTAGGGGTTGGGCGTGTTTCACCAGCACATCGGCGAAAATCTTGATGTTAGCCCCCAGCTCCCGGCGATAGCGCAGCAGGCGGTAGGCATTCCCCTCGATAATGCCTTGGTCGGTCACCATCGCCCCGCAGAGCACATTCACCCGGATGAACTGCGCCCCCACGCAGGCGGCAATTGCCAGAGCACTGCAGCCATCGTTGCGCAAGACATTGATCCCAACCGGCAGCGAGACCAGGGTTTTCAGCCGCTGGACGATGACGGTCATGGCGCTGACCACCGCTGCGTCCACCCGATCCTTGGCAAAGGGGGCATCGTAAAAGTTCTCGACAAGGATCCCGTCTACCCCTCCTGCAGCCAGGGCAGTAGCTGCCTGTTCTGCCTGAGCGATCACCCATTCCAAGTCCCCCCCCCAACGGGGCGAGGTGGGCAGCGGCAACAAATGAACCACCCCAATGACCGGATGGGGGGTTTTGAAGAGGTGTTGCAGCAGGTTCACCGGCAAGCTTCCTCAGGGATCCCTAACGATCTTACGCCTGGATCTGACCCACAGGGGTATTCTCTGGGGGAAGTGTAACATCAGGGCTGGGGGGAGAAGAGCGGGCTAGGCCTCGGAGCAATTGCGGCACCATACCCGGCCCTTCGTAAACCCAGCCGGTGTAGACCTGCAGCAGGCTGGCTCCCGCTTCCAGTTTCTCCAAGGCGTCGGCCAAGGTGAAGATGCCCCCCACTCCGATGATGGGCAATTTTCCTTGGGTGGAGCGGTGGATGTAGCGGATGACTTGGGTGGAACGCTCCCGCAAGGGGGCACCGCTGATCCCGCCGGCTTCTGCAAGGATTGGCCTAGACTCCGCTGGTGCGAAGGGGATCCCGCGGCCAGGCAGGAAACGGGTTTTCAGGTTATCGCGGCGGAGGGTGGTGTTGGTGGCCACGATCCCGGCCAGTTGATGGTCTTGGGCCAGCTCCAGGATGCTGTCGATGTCGGGCCAGTCCAGATCGGGAGCGATCTTCACCAGGAGGGGTTTTCGCTTCTGATTTTCCCGCTGTAAGGCAGATAGGATGGGCTCCAGTTGCTCAGCAGCCTGCAGGGATCGCAGCCCCGGCGTGTTGGGGGAGCTGACGTTGACCACAAAGTAGTCCCCCAGCTCCTGGAGCAGCCGGAAGCTGGCCAGGTAATCGGCAGCCGCTTCTTCCAGAGGGGTGATTTTGGCTTTGCCCAGGTTAATTCCAATGGGGATGGGACGTTGCTGTAGCCGGCGCAACCGTTCCGCCAGAGCCGCCGCCCCTTGGTTGTTAAAGCCCATGCGGTTGAGGGCGGCGCGATCTTGGGGCAGTTGAAACAGGCGAGGTTTGGGGTTGCCCGGTTGGGGCTGAGGAGTGATGGTGCCCACCTCTACAAAACCAAATCCTAGGCTGGGCCAGACGCCCAGAGCCAGGCCATCTTTGTCGAAGCCCGCAGCCAATCCAAGGGGATTGGGAAAGGTAAGGCCCCACAGCGACACCGCTAGCCGGGGATCCCGGTAGCAAAACAGTCGCTCCAGAGCCGATAGGATCCCGGTGGCCTGGGTGGCATCGATCCAATGCAAGGCGCGCAGCAGGGCCATCTTGACCGTTTCTGGATCAGCTCTCAGCCCAGAAAAAAGCAGAGGCCACAACACATCTCGGTACAGGTTCACCGCAAAGACCCTCTACAGGTAAACTGCCCCTTGGCTGTAGCTTGCTTCCGCGTCGCAAAAATCGGTGAGCAACTGATGGACTCCGGGCTCACTGCCAGCTAAGGGATATCCCATTGCAGCACTCAACGGTAACCTCTCTGGGCTTGCTCTTTGCCGGAGATGGAGTCCCTTTGCCGCTCAAGGCTGGCTCCCCAAACTGCCCCCAAGAGTAAGGTTACCAGCAGGTGAATGCGGCCATCCAACATCACCACGTCCAAAAGCCCTGAGGCAAAAAATGCCGTCAAGGCCAGCAGCATCCCCAACAGGACGCTTTCTTGCGAGCGCCGCCAAGCTTGCCATCCCCGCGCCAAAATCCAGCCCCACAGGATCAGATGGCCCAGCAACAGCGGGATCCCACCCTCAGCCGCCAGGTGCAGGTACAAATTGTGGCAATGGCCCAGCAGCTCCGGCGGATCTTGAGCATTGTAAAGAGCGGCAAAGCTTTGCCAGCCCCAACCCGTCAAAGGCCGCTCTCGCGCCATCTGCAGGGCGAATTGCCAAGCATCCAGCCGGTTGGCGGTGGAACTAAAGTAGAGCGCTTGAGGATCGAAGGTGTCTGCCAGACGGCTCCAAATCAATCGGGGCACTACGGCCCGCCAGCCCGGCCAATCCCAAGCAGCAGCCAAACCAGCCAACCCTATGCCGACCAAGATCCCGATCCCCCACCAACAGCGCCGTAGGGCCAGCCCTATCACCAGCGCCAGCCCCCCCGCTCCCCAGCCGTTGCGAGAGGCCGTCAGCAGCAACAAGAGGGATCCCAGCCCCAACACAGCTCCCAGCCCTACCACCCTCGGCCAGTCTTTGTCGGCCTGATCCAGCCACAGCCCTGCTGCCAAGCACAGGTGGATCACCAGGTAGATGGCCAGCGTATTGGGGGAAGTGAAGGCTGCCGCCGGTCGCTCTCCCCCGGCAACCCCCGTAATCCAAACCGGCCCCCAGAAGAAGTGCCCCTGCCATCCCCACAGCACTTCTCCCCAACCCAAAAGCAGCATCAGCCCGCTGCCCAGCACCAACACCTGGGCCAACCGCCGACGGCCCACAGGACAGGACTCCGTCCCGCTACCGCGAGAGGCCAGAACAGCGGCAAAGGCCGGCAGCATCAACAAAAAAGGCCAGTAGTTGAACATCCCCGGCAGGCTCAGCCGCCAATCCTCCCCCCAAAAGGCCACTCCCACCACAGCCAGGCTCAGGAGAGCCGCTAGTCCAAACAAGGGATCCCGCAGGATCGCCCCACCATAGCGGGTATAACCCTGGATCGTCCCCACCAAAGCCAAGAGTAAGCTGGGGGCCAGATTCACCGGGATCAGCGCCGCTGCTGCCAGCAGCCAGCCCCGCGGTTGAGAGGGCAAGGGATCCGGCGACAGTTGTTGAGATGAAACCGGTGCCGAAGAAGACATCACTCATCCTCGATGGGGATCCCTGGCCTGACCTGCCCCTGGCCGAAGTAGCGCCCAAATTGCAGCTCGTACACCTCATCCTCATCCTGGGTTTCTACCCACAGCTCCGAGCGGGCATAGCCCACGCACAGCAGCCCATACCCCTGCTCCTTCAGCTCCCGCGAGATGCCCATTGCCTCCGGCTGATACAGGGATCCCCGCCGTACCCGCACCGCACAGGTGGTACAGGCGCCGTTGCGACAGGCAAAGGGCAGTTGGATCCCTTGGGCCTCGGCGCTGGCCAAAATGTATTGATCCGCCGGCACCTGGATTAGATAGTGAGTGTCCCGTTGGCGGTCATGGATGTGAACCGGGTAAGAAGGGACAGAAGAGGAAGAACGCATGGGGAAGTGGCCTTTTTGCAGAGCAGAAATCTTTTTCATGATTCCACAGGATTTTAACCACTACCCCACCAAACCTGAACCGGCTGGGGATCCCCAGGAGCTGAAGCCGATCTGTTGGTGGTTCTAAAGATAAACAAACAGACTTCGAGTTGGTTGTTGAGATAAGCTACAGGTAGGCCTCCCAAGGAGAGCATCCCATGCTGGAAACCCCCAATGCCAATCTGGCCTCACCGGAAAAACCTTCGCCTTCCCTCTCTGCCGAAACCCTCAACAAGCTGATCGAGAGCAATGCTGAAAGTCGGCCTTGGGGGAGCTTTACAGTGCTGGAAGAGGGCCCTGGCTACAAAATCAAGCGGATCGTGGTTTTGCCCAAGCATCGCCTCAGCCTGCAGTTGCACTACCATCGCAGCGAACACTGGATCGTCGTTGCCGGCACCGCCAAGGTCACCTGCGGAGATGAAGAAAAGCTCATCACGGCCAACCAATCCACCTACGTGCCCCCTTGCACCAAGCATCGCCTGGAGAACCCTGGCGTCATCCCTCTGGTGATTATCGAGGTGCAAAACGGCCAGTACTTGGGCGAAGACGACATTGTCCGCTTCAGCGACGACTACGCCCGGGTTAACGGTGGGCAAAAGTAGCCAATCCCAATGGCCTAGGCGAGCTCTTCGCTGCTGAGGATCGCGATCCTCTAGAACAGCATCACCAGCAGGGCAACCACTAACAACAGCACAGCCCACATAGCCTGCCAGAAGGGATGGTAGCTGGTGATGAGCTGGCCATGGCGGCTTTGAAAGCGGGCCAGATCCAGGTAAGGGGCCACCCCCCGTCGGAACCACCCCACCGCGGATCCCTCTTGGCCGATTACCCCCCCTGCCTGGCGCGCTCCAAACAGGAAGTTGCCCAGCGGCCCAAAGCGGGAAGCATAGCGCAGGAAGATCATCCCTGTCTCATCCTGGAACTTGAGATCGGAGCCGAAGCGATAGCCCGGATCCCCCCGCCCGATCACCCGCCCCTCCAACTGCATCGGCAACCCGCGCAAGGGGCTGGCGTAGGGATTGCTCATCGCCTTCAGCACGGTCAACGCCGGCGGGTTTTCCAGACTGGGGTACATCACCGTCATCTTCAGCAGCAGGCCCAAGCCCACCCCCATCAGGGTCAGCCCGGCAAACATTTCATAGAAGCCCACCTGCAAGGCTGGGATCCCGAGCAGCGCCCCCACAATCGCCCCCAGCCACTCGGCGTTCAACAGCAGTATATCCAGCAGAAAGTTCCCGTAGAGCTGTTGCCGGTTGAGCTGCTTGCCCTGGGCAACCACGCTGGCCATATCGAACTCCACCGGCAGATCCAGTTGCTCCGCATAGGTGCTCAGCGCCCGTACCCGTTTGCCCGTGAGGGGATGGGTGGAGTTCAGCTCCATCCACCAGGCCCAAGGGTTAAACAGATCCCACAAAAATACCCTGCCCACCTGGCCGGGATCCGAGGCAACCCGGTAGGCCGTCCCTGCCATCACCGCCGCCTTGGCATCGTAGATCCCCAAAGCCCGCGTTCCTTCCAGCAGGCGAGCACTGCGCTGTCGGGTTTCCTCATCCTGTTCCCGCTCTCCCTCTTGCACAATGCCGTAGGCAATTTTCACCAAAGCCCGCGAGAGCCCATTGGGGTTGCCGGTGGTTTCGGCAGCAAAGTGGTCGGCAAAGTACTCCCGCACCCGCGACAGATACAGCAACAAGTAGGAGCCGGCCACATAGAAAAAGTAGGCGACCAAGGCCAGGGAGCGGAGGCTGCCTCTTTTGCCGTTGTCGCGCGCATCCCGCATGTAGACGTAAAGAAGGTAGAGAATCTGCACCAACGTGGAAGCCAGGGTCATGACGGCGAAATCCCAGTGGATCACATGCCCCAGCTCGTGGGCGTAAACTGTAGCCACCTCCTCATCTTCCAAGTAGGTGAACAACCCTTCGCTGACGACGATGCGGGCCGTGTCCGGCAGGCTGCCGTAGGTAAAAGCAGTGGGGTTTTGGTCGCGGATCAGCCCCAGCTTCGGCTGCTTCAGCTTGTACTGGCGGCAAACCCGTTGAATCACCTCTGCACTCTCTGGGCTGCGACGCCCAATTTCCGCCAAGCTTACCCACTCGGTGCCATAGAGGCTGTGCTGGATCCAGTCCATCAGCCAAGGGGACAAAAAGAAGATCAGGGCATTGAAGGCGAGGGTGAGCAGAATGGCGAAGATGAAAGAGCCCAGAGAGAATCCCCCCTCTAAGCTGCCCAAGACGGTCAGGAAAAGCACAAACACCATACCGAACAGCAGGCTCAGGGTCACACCTGAGGCCGCCGTCAGGTTGCCGGCAAAGCTGGCCAACATTAGCGAAACCCCCACCTGAGGGGCGCGGTAGCTGCGCTTGGTTTGTCCGGTTTTGAGACCTGAGGTGGCGGGATCCAATTCCGCTAGGGTGCGGCTGGGGTTGAAGCAATAGCGGCTCAGCCAAACGCTCAATAGACGCAGCTCGTGAGGATTCAGGCTTTTCAGAGGCTCCAGCCACAGGGCTGCCTCCACCGACAGCATCACCGTCGAGACGGTGCTGGGATTGCGAAACAAGGTGGGCAGGAGGGGCAGAACCTCCTGCTTTTGCCCAGAAGTGAGGCTGTGAAAACCCAAAACCGCCTGGCGGAGCAAACCAGGCGGCTGAGGAAGGTCGGCAGTAAGCAACTGGCGATTGCTGACAAAGCAGTAGCGGCTTAGATCCGGACTCTCTGAGAACTCCATCCCGGGATCCCATCTGGTCGTTGTCGGCTCCGGATCCAGCCTCACCTGAGTTTTCCAGTCGGCAGCCTGCTGGCCCATGGGGCGGCTGTAGAGGGCCAACCGTTTGACTTGGGGGTAACGAGTGGGGATTGCCTTTTGGAACCAGGCCGTCAACTCCTCATAGTTGAGAGCAAGGCCGGCAGGACGGTTGATCATAATGACAAGGGCATAAGCCTTGGGGCTGTCCCGGAGCGGTTGGGCTTTGGCCTGTAATCTAAGGTGGGGATTGGCCAGCGCCTGCTCCAGCCACTGCACCACTTCCTGTTCGTTCATGGCCCTCTCCCGGATCTAGTGGGGTGAAGAAGATCAACTATTCATCAACCATTCAACTGTTGCCTCGGTTGCCGACTGCCGATTGGCCTCACGGGAGCTATTCTGGCATTTCCTCCCGTTGACGGGATCCCCATCCTCCTACCAGCCCAGTACAGTTCCCCTTCTGGGAAAGCATGAGAACCTGAGCTTTGGGAATTTTTGGCTACAAAATCGAGCGCTGCCCTTCTGGGCTGATACCAATAATGGTGAGCTGGCAATCCAACACTTTGAAACCGTACTTTTCTGCCACCTTCTGGGTGATGTTAAGAATGGCGTTGTTTTTGAACTCGATCACCTTATTGGTCTTGACGCACACCAGATGGTGGTGGTGGTGGGGGGCCGGCTGGTTGATCTCGTAATGTTTGTGCCCTTCGGTCAGTTCCAGTTCTCGCAAAATGCCCATGCGGGACATCAGCTTGACGGTGCGGTAAATGGTGGAAAGGCTAATGTTGTGGCCTTCTTCCCGCAACTTTTTGTGCAACTCCTCCGCGCTCAGATGCGTGCCCTCAGGCAAGTTTTGAAACGTTTGCAGGATGATCTCCCGCTGCCGAGTGGCTCGCCAGCCTTTGGCATTGAGCTCTGCCTTGAACGCCTCTTCGGTGTAGACCATGATGCCGCCCCTCCGCTGTTGGGCAACGTCGCCGTAACAGTCAATAAGTTCTGTAATTGATAATAACTTCATTTATGACGACACCACCCGACTTGGTTGCTGAAGACATCGTTCAGGCTCAGTTCAGGCCCAATAGAACAGGGACGCAACTGAGGCGCATGGGCTGCCGGGAGAGCCTCGGGAAGGGTGCGGGAAACCCAATCCCTCATCCATCCGGGATGAGCTAGCCTACAGAGCAGAGCCATGTGGCGGACTGTTTCTGGTGTTCGGGCGCGCCTAGGCTAACATACTCAAGAAAAGGCCCGCGGCATCCTGACGGCGTTAGCGAGCGTAGTGATCGGGGAAGGAAAACGAAAATGCGGTTTGAGCAGCCCAAAACCTATTCCATTTCTCTGGGTGGCTGGGGGTTCTGGCTGGGATCCCTGGCGTTGGCAGCTTTGCTGACCAGTGTCGGGCTGGGGTGGCTGGTCACTGGATTGGTGGCTCTGTTGCTGTTTTTGCTGTCCTTGCCGGTGTTGGTGCTCCTGGCCTTTCGCTGGTGGGCGCGCCGCTGGATTACCACCGATCGCTGCCCGGTGTGTGGGTCAGAATCGCAAGCCATTGAGGGCAGCCATTTCTTTTGCCCCAATTGTGGAGAGCCGCTGTTTGTTGCAGACGGACGTTTTTATCGGCAAACACCCCCCGGCACCATCGATGTAGAGCCTGTGGAAGAGGGTGGCTGGGAATTGACGAGCTGATGCCCCCTCGGTTGCCGGGATGTTTAGAGGGTGTTTTCCGTGAAAAGTGCTATGCCTGCGGCACCCCATGGTGCTACACAACACTGTTGCTCCGCAACGCTGACGCCACGGCACGAACGACATCTGTGGGGCTGGCCCGGTAGGCGGCTGGTTTCGAGCTGGGTTGGACTGTTCTCGGCGGCAATTCTGTTGCTGGGTTTGTCTCCCCATTCCCAGGCGACGGAGCAGGGATCCCTGCAACCTCAGGTGGAAACTTATCTGGCTCAGTTGGCCGGTCGGGGGTTTTCGCCCACAGCTCAGGGGGTTTGGCTGCAGATGGAGGATCCTTCGCCTCAGCGGGACAGAATCCTTGTTTTGGGACAGCATCAGGGATCCACACCCTTGCCGGCAGCTTCTTTGACCAAGGTGGCAACGACACTGGCCGCTTTGCAGCACTTTGGCCCACAACATCGCTTTGTAACCCCTTGGCTGACCACCGGCTCGCCAACAGCCGACGGGGTGCTGCAGGGGGATCTCTGGGTGGTGGGGGGGGAGGATCCCTTGTTTGTCTGGGAGGAAGCCTTCTCCGTCGGCAACCTGCTCAATGCTCATGGGATCCGCCAGGTGCGCGGGGATCTGGTGGTGGTGGGCCGCTTTTACATGAACTTTTCCCGGGATGTGGCGCAATCGGGATCCCTGTTGCGGCAGGGGCTGGATGCGCGGCGCTGGCCGCCAGAGGCGGAGGCCCAATTTCAAACCTTACCCCCCGGCACACCCAGACCGCAGGTGGAGATCTTGGGTTCGGTGCGGGTTGCCCAGCAGATCCCGCCCGGCGCTCAGGTTTTGCTCAGACATGAGTCCCCCCCCCTCATTCACCTGGTCAAGCTGATGAACCTCTACAGCAACAACTCCATGGCCGAGATGTTGGCCGATGCGGTGGGGGGTGCTGACCAGGTGGCCCAAATCGCCCGGGCCATCGCCGGGATCCCGCCCGAAGAGCTACACCTGATCAATGGTTCCGGGTTGGGGGTGGAAAACCGCATTTCTCCGCGGGCCAATGTAGCTTTGCTTCGAGCCATCCAGTCTCTTCTGGAGGAGCAGGGGCTCTCTCTTGCCGATGCTTTTGCCGTCGTTGGCCAAGATGTGGGAGTGTTGGAGCGGCGTCTGTTGCCAGGGATCCTAATTGCCAAGTCGGGCACCTTGAGGAGCGTCAGCACCTTGGCGGGTGTATTGCCAACCGAGCAGGGGGACATCTGGTTTGCCCTGATGAATGGCGGATCCGATCTGGTCGGCTTTCGCACCCAGCAGGGACAATTCCTCAGCCAGCTCCAGTCCCAATGGGGATCCCCTGCCACCTTGCCTGAGCGTTGGATCCCTCGCTCTGGGGATACGGGATCCCGCACGGAGCTGAACCCCCGTCTTTGAAACTGGGCGTCAACAGCCCTCAACCCAGAAACCTCGTCCGGCAGGGATCCTCCCCATGGGGCGTACAGGGATCGAACCTGTGTAAGGCAAATTATGAGTTTGCTGCCTAAACCGCTCGGCCAACGCCCCTGATTCTTTTACTCTAGCGTTTACTCTAGCGCCCTTGTCTCCTCCAGAAGCGGCTGAAAACAGGATAAGCTGCATGTCGGTGGTTAGGATCTGACGCCATGGCTGCGCCGCGTTCTTGGCAGGGGCAAATGGCCCTGGGCTTGGGGTTGATTGCCTTGTCCTCGGCTCTCTGTTTTGGCTTCTTGGCCGTTGGGCAGCACTATCTCTACGGGGATGGATCCGCTGTGGATTTCCAGCCTGCCGGGGAGAGTTTGGCCTTGTCTTCCGCCCCCGAGATTGGACTTCCGACGACACCGCCCCTCCCTAACCCCCCCTCTTCCGACGGCAATCTCCCAGAGGGATCCCCGCTGCAGCTCTGGCTTGTTACTTTTTTAACCGTGTTTGTGGCGGAAATGGGCGACAAAACCCAGTTGGCAACCTTGCTCATGAGTGCCCAATCCCAATCTCCTTGGGCGATCTTTTTCGGTTCCGCCGGTGCCTTGGTGACCGCCAGTTTTTTCAGCGTGGTGCTGGGAGAAGGTCTGGGGCAAGTCATTCCCCCAGGCTGGCTACAATGGTTGGCGGGTGCAGGGTTCCTGGTGATCGGGGGCTATGTATTATGGCAGGAGTGGCGGGGGAACAAGCTCCCAGAGGGCTAGCCTCCCTGAGCAGCCGATGCCAACCCGGCAGGACAGAGTGGAGAACAACCGAGGAACGTGTTGATCCAAGACAACGACAGCCGAACCCCGTCTTTTTTGCTGCGGCAAATGGCCGGACGGGCCGCCCTAGTGAGCTTTGGCTCGATTCTGCTGGCCGAAATGGGCGATAAAACCCAATTGGCGACCCTGCTCCTCAGTGCCCGCTCGCAAAACGCTGGGGTAATCTTTTTGGGCGCTGCTGCTGCTTTGATCAGCACCAGCCTAATTGGGGTGTGGGCAGGAGCTTGGGTGGCCCGCCTGATCCCACCTCGCTGGATCAAAACCCTGGCAGGCGTGGGGTTTGTTGTGATGGGCCTAGTCTTGTTGTGGGGATCCCTGCCCATAGCCGGCTGAGCAGAGGGCTTCAGGATGGCCTCGGCAAAGCGTGATAGGATTAAGAGCGCCTCACTTTGACACTTCAAACTGAGGACCTTCACTTGAGTCCGGACAACCGGTCAGGAAAACCAGCATGGCCAAAAAACGCAATCTGAAGCGGGAAAAAGCCGAGCGCAACCGCGAATATGCCAAACAGTTCCAAAAAAGTCGTGCTCGCAATGGCCGCCGCTTCCGTTCTGCCCCCCGCGACAATGAGGCCAGCGCTGGCGAAGAACAGCAGTAAGGTTGTTTTTGTCGAGATGCTCTGTCGGTCAATCCTGTGAGCGGAGCTAGTTCAACAAACCTGCTATCGTATGCAGGGGTGGGCCGGAGCGGATAAGCATGAAATATCGACGGATTCTACTGAAGTTGAGTGGTGAAGCCCTGATGGGGGAGCGCCCCTACGGGATCGACCCCGAGGTCTTGAAGTCCATTGCCGGCGAAGTGGCCTCGGTGGTGCGGGCCGGTGTGCAGGTGGCGATTGTGGTGGGAGGGGGTAACATCTGGCGCGGGCGCAAAGAGGCGGCTGCCCAAGGGATGGATCAGGCTTCTGCCGACTACGTAGGGATGCTGGCCACCGTCATCAACGCCTTAACCCTGCAGGATGCCATTGAGCGAGCCGGGATCCCCACCCGGGTGCAGACGGCCATCGCCATGCAGGAGGTGGCGGAGCCCTATATTCGTCGCCGCGCCATTCGTCACCTGGAAAAGGGGCGGGTGGTGATTTTTGGGGCAGGATCTGGCAACCCCTTCTTCACCACCGATACCACTGCGGCCTTGCGGGCGGCGGAGATCGATGCCGAGGTGATTTTCAAAGCCACCAAGGTGGACGGAGTTTACGATGCGGATCCCAAGACTCACCCTCAGGCCCGCCGCTACGATGTCCTCAGCTATCAGGATGTGCTGAACCGCGATCTGCGGGTTATGGACAGCACCGCCATCGCCCTCTGCAAGGAAAATCAATTGCCCATCGTGGTCTTTGACCTGACTACCCCTGGCAATATTTATCGAGTGGTGCAGGGAGAACCCATCGGCACTTGGATCGGACAGCGGACGGTCGAGAACAACGGGATCCCCAGCCCAGGAGAGTTGATCCCAAGTTAGGGGGGAAATCGGCCTTGAGAGTCCGGCGACGCCCTAGCCAGGATTGAGTCCGAAGGATAGCCTGGCTCAAGGGTGTGCTCAGGCCGTTTGGAGGGAAAGGCAATGACAGATCAGCTAGAAATTGCAGGAGCCCCGCACTGTACCCGTAGGGTCGGTGTCGGGAGGAATGCTATAACAATACTGCGGACACCAGAAACGGTTGTTTAAGGCACTGGTAACGGTCGATTGGGGGTGCTGTAAACCACCCCAGAGGCTCGTGGTTGGCTTGCTAACTGCAGGGCTACTAAAAGCCCGCTCCGTACCGCCTAGCGGTTGGTGTCGGGTAGTTTACGTTCAGCATTCGGCCCAAAAGGATCCCGTCTTGCCCAAATGCTCTGCTGCCCAAGGCGCTATACCCAGGTCACCCCATGTTGCTACGCAACGCTTACGCGAACGCTGGGGTCGGCGTCTTTTGCAGAGCTTGATTTTCCTGTTGGTTCTGGTCGGGGGATTGGGCTACTGGCAGTGGCAGACCTGGCTACAGCCGGTGGGCGGCCCAGAACCGATCCAAGTAACAATCCAGCCGGGCAGCAGCAGCCGTCTGATCGGGCAAAAACTGCGCCAAGCAGGGGTGATTCGCTCAGCTCTGGCTTGGGAGCTGTGGAGCCGCACCTTCGGACGGGATTGGGTGTTTCAGGCGGGCACCTACGCTTTGGATCCCAACCAGGACATGCTGGCCGTGGCCCAGCAACTGCGGCAGGGAAGGATCCTGCAAAGACGTCTGACCATCCCGGAGGGTTGGCGCATCGAGCAAATGGCAGAGGCTCTGGCCCAGCGCAACTGGCTGGCAGCCGATGCCTTCATTGCCGTGACCCGGGTGATTCCCCCCCTCGACTGGCTGCCCCCCAACTTGAGCTCACTAGAAGGCTACCTGTTCCCAGACACCTATCTTTTCCCCATCGAACAGGTGGAGGGATCCCTGCCGGATCGGGAAAAGGCCCAGATGGTGGTCGACGCCATGCTGCAGCGATTTGTCGCGGTGGCCCTGCCCCTGTTTCGCCAGCACACCACTTCCCTGTCTCTGCACGAGTGGGTTACCCTGGCCAGCATTGTGGAGCGGGAGGCCGTGGTGCCGGAAGAACGCGCTTTGATTGCAGGTGTCTTTCTGAACCGGCTTAAGAAAGGGATCCCCCTGGGAGCCGATCCGACGCTGGAGTATGCCTTGAATATCCGGCAAACCCCAGATCGCCGCCTCACCCTTACGGAGGTGCGCACCCCCTCTCCCTACAACACCTACCTCAACCCGGGCTTGCCCCCCGGCCCCATCGCCAGTCCGGGCTTGGCCAGCCTAAAAGCCGTTTTGCAGCCTGAGCAAACCGACTATCTCTACTTTGTGGCCCGCTACGATGGCACCCACGTTTTCAGCAAAACCCTAGCAGAGCACGAGGCAGCCCAATTGCAAATTATTCAAGAGCGTCGGCAAGCTGCCCAGGGATCCCACCATAGTCCTCAACCCAGTCCTTAGCCGAGGAGCGGATGGTACACAAACCTTGGTTCAAGCTCCTGCAACCGGATCTGGTGGTGGCCGGCACTGTCTTAAAGTTGCGGGCAGAAGACCTGTGGGCCTGGCAGGTAAAAGGCATCATCTTTGACGTAGACGGTACACTGGTGCCGAGCCGACAGGTTGAGGTGGATCCCGCTGTGGCTGCTTGGCTGGAGCAGTTGCGTCCGCACTTTCAAATTTGGCTGGTGAGCAACAACCTCAATCGCAACCGGATTCAACAAATCGGAGAAAGCCTGGATCTGCCTTACATTCACCGCGCTGGGAAACCCTCACGGCGGGCCTTGCGGCGGGCCGTAGCCCAGATGGGCTTGCCGGTAGAAGCAGTGGCTATGGTGGGAGACCGCCTGTTGACGGATATTTTGGCGGGCAATCGACTGGGGTTGGTAACCGTGCTGGTCAACTCCCTCTTGTCCGAAGCAGTCGAAAAGAACCCTGCTACCCTCTAGGGGCTGCGCTTTTGAGAGATTTGAGAGTTGGACAACTGTAATTGTTTCAAACTGAATTGAAAAGGTTTCCAAGCACTCCCCCTTTCCTTCGCAAAGAGAGAAGACCAAAAGACAATCCTGCTGCTCGGAAGGACTTAGTCACTTCAGTTTAGGGTGAGACGCCTGGGCAGCTGAGAAAAGCCCTGTGGCCCCATGCATGTTTCATGCATGTTTTAGGTGTGGGTACAGTGTCCCAGTTTGAATCGAAATGACCAACCACAGGTTGTCAGCGCTGACAACTGCTGACCGGATGGGTAGCACATCTAAAAATCAAGACAAAAATCGAGAGAGATTTTCCAGACCTGACCCATCTGCCCCAATTTTTTGTAGAGTGACGGCAGGTGAGCCGGATCCCGCGTTGAAGCCCAGTAGGCGGCGGTGTGAGGGCGGTGTGAGATCCAAAGGTCAAGCATGCGAACCATCCCTATTGTCAAGTCCGCCATGCAACGGCTAAAGTCCATGCTGCAAAAATCCCTGCGTTCTGCTCCGACTTCCCCCGGCTCCAGATCCTCGCTTGTATCCAATGGACGGAGCCTGATCAAGCTGGGCAGCTTTCTGGCCTTGCCTTTGATATTCTCGACATTGCCCGCTTGGGCTTTAACAGTGATGGCGCGTCCAGATCTGCGCGACCTCAAACGTGCAACCGTGTTTCGGGTGGTCAACTACAACACCCTGGTTGTTCAGCTTGAAGGGGATTTGGATTTGCGGCTGGTGCAACTGATTGGGATCGATCCCTTGCCTGACCCGATCAACCCCAACTGGACGGAGTTGCGCGGACAAACCCCTCTGGCAGTTTACAATGCCGGCCAATATCTGCAGACTGCTCTGCTGGGACGTGAGGTGTTTTTGGAGTTGGATCCTGCCCTAGCCCCTGCTCCCACCTTGCCTGCCTACGTTTGGCAAGCCAACACCCTCATCAACCAGGAAATGCTGTTTTTGGGGCACGGCCTGTTGTCGCCACAAACCGATGGCTTGAAGTACGGCCCCATTCTTACTGAAGCTGCCGATGCAGCCAAAAGACAAGGACGCGGCTATTGGACAACCTACGGCCCTCGCTAGAGACCAAGCCAAACCCAGAGCTGGAATTGCCAGCCTGTTTGTTGAGAATAATCTCAACAGCCATCTTCCGCCGGTCGGTGAGAGCATGACTCTAGTCAATAATAAGCTCAACTATACTGAAAATAATGTATAATATGTTCAGTACGGATTACTACCAGTTGATCTTTCTGTTTACTTTCGAGTCTGCCAACATGGTAGCCAAAGCAAAGCAGAAAATTGGTAGTAAGACGACACGGAAACTGCGCTTTGGGTATTCTACTCAAAGCTTTGCGGGATACCGCCATTCTGTTTGGACTCCGTCCCGCTAACGCGAATGGAAACAAACAGAATGCTATCGCTGCATAGTTGAACAGTGATGTTCAGCAGTGTTCAGCGTAAATGTATCAGGTAGGTATTGTGGGCATAGCTGCTCCGAATGGCAGAGAAACAGCCCGAAGATTCTGAGCTCTCCTCTCCACTCTTGGCTGGTCACCCCCCAGAGCCGAGCTGCCGGGAAAGGGTTGAGCTGCTCTCTTGGGATTTCTCGCTTGTTTATGATGATCTCGTGTGGGTTTCCAAACGCGGGCTGCCCAGCTTTTCAGGGAAACGTAAGGGATCCCACTGTGGGGTTTGGAGTTCCCTATGGCGGATGAGTTGCCATTTACCTTAGATCAGCTCCTCATTGTGCGGGCAATTGCCCAGCAGGGTAGCTTTCGCCGTGCTGCCGATAGCCTGTTTGTCTCCCAGCCTGCCGTCAGCTTGCAAGTACAGAACCTGGAGCGACAGTTGGGGGTGGTGCTGTTCGACCGCAGTGGGCGCAAGGTGGAGCTGACGGATGCCGGGAAAGTGGTGCTGCAGTACAGCGAGCGCATCCTCAAGCTGTGCCGTGAGGCCGTCGAGGCCCTAGCGGATTTGCAGAAAATGGAGGGGGGGCATCTGGTTCTGGGGGCCAGCCAAACGGTGGGCACCTATGTCATGCCTTCTTTGATCGCCCAATATCACCGCCGCTATCCACAAATTTCCGTACAGCTCTTGGTGCAATCCACGCGGCGAATTGCCCAGAAATTGGTGGACGGCCAGTTGGACGTGGCCATTGTTGGCGGGGAGATCCCCTTTGAGCTGCAGCGGCACTTGAAGGTGATGGCTCTGGCGGAAGATGAATATGTGTTGGTCGGTGCTCCCGGGTGTGCCATCGACTCTCCGGCTCTTGTGGATCTGCTGGCTTTGCCCTTCATCACCTTGGATCCCCAGTCTTCCACTCGGCAAACCATCGATCGGGTGCTGAACCGCCACGGCATTAACCCGGCCCAATTGAACGTGCGGCTGGAACTCAGCTCGATTGAAGCAATCAAAAATGCTGTCCAGGCGGGTTTGGGGGTGGCCTTTTTGTCTACGGTGGCAGTGGGATCCGATGTGGAACAGGGGCGGTTCCGGAAGCTGGCGGTGGAAGGGCTACAGATACGGCGTACCCTCTGGCTGGCTTTTAACCCGGAGCGCTATCAATCGCAGGCAGCCACCCGCTTCCTCCAAGGGCTGCTGACCCGCCAAGACTGGCTGAAAACTCCCCCGCCCCATTTGCAGTTGATCGGCTAAGTTGCGATGCGTTACGGCCTTTTCCGAGTTGATGGGATCCCAGGTAGATTCCGGTGGATTGAGCAGGATCCCTGTTCAAAGAGATACGAGAGATATTTCCGTATAGGTGCATTCGCTGTAGCCAATGCTGCTCCGGAAGAAACTGCATCTGCTGAATCTGTCTGTGTCTACTGACCCCAAGCCGATGACCAGGCAAACGCTGTTGGAACGACTCCCCCTGGCCCAGCGCTTGGCGGAGTTACAGGCCCGCGTTCAAGAGATCCCGCTGCACAGGGTGAAATTGGAAGGGTTGAACATCGCAGGGGCAGAGTCCTGCTGGGCTGCCTATCGAGACTGGGGAAAAGGGATCCCACTGCTGTTTCTGCATGGCTTTATGGCCACTCATGCCAACTGGTGGCCGCTGATGCAAGGGTTGGGAGACGAATATCGCTGCATTGCCTTGGATTTACTGGGGTTCGGGCAGTCCGGCCAACCGGCCTTGCACTACGACATCGCTGCAGAAGTGGAGTTTGTGCGCGGATTTGTCCAAACGCTGGGCCTAGCTGCTCCGGTTTTGGTGGGCCATTCCTTTGGGGGATGGGTGGCGGCAGCTTACGCCGTGCGGTATCCGCTGCGGGGATTGGTCTTGTTGGCTCCTGCCGGGATCCGCGACGACAGCTTTGTGAGACGCTACAACCATTTGCGGCCCTTGCTCTGGGAAAGCGCTTGGGTGGATTGGCTGTTGCGGGCGATCGCTCCGCTGGCCCGCTGGTGGCATTGGGAAGACAAGCTGGCCCAGCTCTTGTGGTTGCGGGGATCCCTGCGTCAGCAGCCGGTCGCTCGGCAATTTCTCCGACAACGTCTGCGCCCACAAGCTGCTGTCGATACGGTTGAACGTTATCTCAACTACATTCAGGCCCCCACCCTGGTGATCGCCGCCGAACAGGACGACACCATTCCCCTCTGGCACTGCCAAACCTATGCCGAAGGGATCCCTGGGGCTCAGCTCAAGATCCTGGCCGGGGCCGGCCACGCCATCCCTGCCTTGCATGGGGAACAGGTGCTGCCCCTGATCCGGGAATTTCTCGACACAGCCCTTTCCGCACAATGCGGGCTTTGAGCTGGGGCTGTAGCGTATGGCCGAGAGAGGAATGCCGCTTGCCAGATGGCGATGCCCGATAGGCGACGGAGCGCCGCCCAAGGGGAACGCGTAAACTACCCGGCCCTGACTGCTTCGCAGTACAGGGCGGGCTTTCGGTAGCCCTGCAGTTGGCAAGCCAACCACGGACCTCTAGGCTGGTTTACGACAGCCCCAAGTTTGGCAATCATGTTGGCCCCATTCCAGTCCGC
>NZ_JBSSCZ010000034.1:0-31575 GCF_054060215.1 Thermostichus sp. OS-CIW-30
CAAGGAGCACCGGAACGGGCTATCCAAAGAACTGCTTCAATAAACTGTTTGCAGTTTGCTTCTTTCCCAATGTTAACTCTCTCTTCTGTCTGTAAGAAAGCCAATATCTTCTGCCATTTGTTTTCATCTAAAAAAACCAACTTCATCCTCTTTCCTCTATAAACTATTCTCTCTATCCTAACATAAGATCAACACGACCTAGGATCCCGTCTGGAAACTTTGATCACCAAATAACTCAACAGGAAATCAATCCTTTTAGCCTGTCCCCAATTTCCTCAGCTCTTCTCACCGACCCTAAAACGGGAGCAGCCGCCATGTATCCAACAGGAGAAGCACCCCACAGCAGAGCCGGTTGGCTGACCGCGGGAGGGATCGCCCTCTTGGCAGCTCTGGGGATGTTCCGCTCTTGCCTGTACGTCACTTTGCCCGGACATGCCACTGTAGTGTTCAATACCTTTTCCAGGCTGCAGAAGGGGCGGGTAGAATTGCCGGGGGTCATCTTCCGGATCCCGGGGATCGAAACGCCGATCACCTACACCGTGCTCACCCGCGTTTGGGAGTTTACCAACAACCCCGCCTCGGCCAATGCCATCAGCAACGCCATCACCGTGAACACCGCCGATGGACAAGCCTTTGCCATCGATGTGGCCATTGCCCTCAAGCCCAACCTCGCCACTTTGGATGAGCTGCACGCCAGCATCGGCGAGAACTATCTTTCCACGGTGGTGGTGCCGGTGGTGCGCTCCAAAATCCGGGATATCTCCGCCTCTTTCAATTCGGAAGACTTTTACCGGAAAAGCCAGCGGGCTGCCATCGAACAACGAGCGCTGGACTTGATTCGCCAAGAGATGCCTACTGTCAACCGCGATGGCCAAACCCTGCCTCTGGTGCAGGTGGAGGGCCTGTTTCTGGGCAACCCCGATTTCCCACAAGCCTTAAGAGACTCGATTGAACGCAAACAGGTGGCCTCGATTACAGCACAAACGGCGGCAGTGCGGGCGCAGATCCAGGAAAAAGAGACCGAGCGGCTGCTGATCTTGGCGGCGGCCAACCAGCGGGCCATTGAGCTGAAAGGACAAGCGGCAGCGCAGAACGCGCAACTGGCGGATCTGCTGTTCTACGAGAAGCTGCAAGAGCGCATCCAAAACCCGACGGGCTCGTTGCCCCCTTTGCGCATCATCCGCGTCGAGGGAGATGCCACCGTGTTTCTCAATGTGGATCCCCATCAGGCAGCCTTACAAAGAGCGCAGTAGGTTCAGCAAAGTTGCGGAGTACAGACTTAAAAGTCTGAGTATAAAGTGTGTCCAGATGTGAAGGCGAAGGGATGTCATTCGAGTTCGTTGACATCCTACCGCCAGGGGTCTGGGCTGGGATCCCTCGTAGAGTTGCGCCGAATCCAACTCAGGGGGAAAGCTCGTACTCGATGCAAGGCTAGGTTTTACCACCATGAACTCCCACCTGATCCACACCCCCTTTCCCCGCCTAAACCCGAAGCTGGCGGATGCGGATCATGTTTTGGTGGTGGACGATCAGGCCAGCAGCCGCCTCTACATCGGTGAGCTGTTGCGGTCGGCCCACTTCCGCGTGAGCGAGGCCACCAACGGCGAAGAGGCTTTAGAAGCCGTGGAGCGACTCCGGCCAGACTTGGTGCTGCTGGATGTGCTGATGCCGAACATGAGCGGGTTCGATGTCTGCCGGCAACTGAAGGCCAATGAGCTGACCCGCCTGATCCCCGTTGTGCTGATCACTGCCCTGACCGACCGCTCCAATCGCCTGATGGGGATGCAGGTGGGGGCCGACGACATTTTGACCAAGCCCTTCGATCACGTGGAGCTGCTGGCGCGGGTACGCTCATCCATCCACCAAAAGCGTTTGAACGAAGATCTGGATCACGCCGCCAAGGTGTTGTTTGCCATTGCCCGCGCCGTGGAAAGTCGGGATCCCACCACGGGTGACCATTGCGAACGCTTGGTGGCCATGGGGGAACAGTTTGGCCGTTACTTGGGGCTGTCTCGTCAACAGATCAAGGCCCTGCGCTGGGGCGGCTACCTGCACGACATCGGCAAAGTCGGGATCCCGGATGCGATTTTGTGCAAGCAGGGCAAGCATACCCCGGAAGAATGGGAGATCATGAAATCCCATGTGTTGATCGGCGAAGACATTTGTCGGGGCTTGCGCACCATGCAGGATGTGCTGCCGATCATCCGCCACCACCACGAGCGTTGGGATGGCAGCGGCTACCCGGATGGGCTGGCAGGCGAAGAGATTCCCCTGTTGGCCCGCGTCTTTCAGGTGATCGACATCTTCGACGCTCTGATCTCCCCTCGCCCCTACAAACCCGCCTTGACTGCCGAACAGGCCCTGGAAGTGCTGCGGGAGGAAACCCGCAAGGGCTGGCGGGATCCGAACTTGGTGCGCGAGTTTTGTGACTTTATGTTTGTTACGGCCTTTAATCTGCTGGAGGCGGGATAGGGGCTAGGGTTCCGGGCCAGGCTGGACAGGCAGCTTTTGGGGTTTGGGCGACGACAACTACTCCGGCCACCGGGATCCCGGCAGCGGCCAATACCTGCTGGGCGGCTTGCACAGTAGAGCCGGTGGTGTAGATGTCATCCACCAGCAACACCGGTGTGGCCGGAACTTGTTTCAGGGCAAAGGCCCCGGCCAAGTTGTGCTGTCGTTGCAGCGGGTTGAGCTCATGTTGAGCCGCTGTGGCCCGCACCCGCACCAGAGCCTCAGGCCAATGTCTCAGACCTGTCCGCTGGCAAAAGGCTTGGCTGATCAAGGCGGCTTGGTTGTAGCCCCGTTGCCGCAGCCGCTCTGCATGCAGAGGGATGGGCACCACCGTATAGTCCAAGCCATAGGCCCTACGGGAGCCTGAAGACGGCTGTCGGCTTTCCACCCAGCGGGATCCCAGCCATTCTCCCAAAACCGAGCCAATGCGCCGTTGTCCTTCGTACTTCAGGCAGTAGATGGCCCTGCGCAGCGCCCCCCGGTGGATCCCCCAGGCGTAAAGTGGCCAAGGCGAGGTGGTGACTGGCCAAGTGGCAAGGCGCTCCGCCTGCAACCGCCTTTGACAGTCTTGACAGAACACGGCCTTGGCAGGGCGCCGGCAAAGCGGACATGGAGGCACAATCCACCAATCTAACCAGCCCATCGTCTGCTAGGGATCCTTTCTGGTGTGCAGAGTCTCCTAAAAAGCTGAGGCAAGGGGGGAACGAGGCCGAAATTCAGACTCGGCCAGGCTAACAGCCCAGCAGTCCATCCCCAAGTTGACGCTGGGATCCCGCCTTGCTAGGATTCAATATCGCCGGATAATTCAACCGGATAATTTAAAATTTAAGTCGTGACCTTCTCTGCCAGCCCATGCCCACCATTCAGCAACTGATCCGTGAGGAGCGCAGCGTTGCCGCTCGCAAGACCAAGTCTCCTGCCCTGAAGGCTTGTCCACAGCGGCGGGGGGTTTGCACCCGAGTGTACACGACAACGCCCAAAAAGCCCAACTCGGCCCTGAGAAAAGTGGCTCGCGTTCGCCTCACTTCCGGCTTTGAGGTCACCGCTTACATTCCCGGCATCGGCCACAACCTGCAGGAGCACTCTGTGGTCATGATTCGCGGTGGGCGGGTTAAGGATTTGCCCGGCGTGCGTTACCACATTATCCGGGGTACCCTCGACGCTGCAGGGGTCAAAGACCGCAAACAAGGCCGCTCCAAATACGGGGCGAAACGGCCCAAGCCGGGCCAAGCTCCAGCCGCCGCTGGCAAGAAAAAATAGCTTTGCCCTCACCCTCAACCCTCCATATCCCACTCGTCATCTTTCTTTCTGCCATCCCCATCTGAACAAGCAACCCAGCTCCTATGTCTCGCCGCAACCGTGCCCCTCGTCGTGATGTGCCCCCGGATCCCAAGTATGGGAGCCGTCTGGTTACCATGCTGATCCGCAAGTTGATGATGAGGGGTAAGGCATCCCTGGCTGCCAGGATCCTCTATGAAGCTCTGGACATTGTGCGGGAGCGCACCGGCCAAGACCCACTGCCCTTGCTGGAAAATGCTGTTCGCAACGCCACCCCACTGGTGGAGGTGAAAGCCCGCCGGGTGGGCGGAGCCACTTATCAGGTGCCTGTGGAGGTGAGAGGAGAGCGGGGCACTTCCCTAGCGCTGCGCTGGTTGGTGACCTTTTCGCGCACTCGTCCAGGTCGCACCATGGCCGCCAAGTTGGCCAATGAGCTGATCGATGCAGCCAACGAAACCGGCAGCGCCATTCGACGGCGGGAAGAGGTGCATCGCATGGCCGAGGCCAACAAAGCCTTTGCCCACTACCGCTACTGAATTAGCCTGCGGAGCAGTGGAGACTTTTGGGATCCCTGTTCTGCCCAGCCCGAGTTCCAGCGAGGTGGAGAAAAATCGGCAAAAAAGATTAGAATTGTAAAGGATTTTTTAGTTTGCCCAAGTCGCAGGGCGACGAGGATTGGGAGGTTGACGTGGCACGCACAGTTCCCCTAGAACGAGTCCGAAACATCGGCATCGCGGCTCACATCGATGCTGGCAAGACCACGACCACAGAGCGGATTCTCTTCTACTCCGGTCTGGTGCACAAAATTGGCGAAGTTCACGACGGAACTGCGGTCACCGATTGGATGGCCCAGGAGCGGGAGCGGGGCATCACCATCACCGCTGCGGCCATCACCACCCGTTGGACTAAGCGGGATCCCGCAAATCCTTCCCAGCCCCTCTCCGGCGCACCGGAGTACACCATCAACATCATCGATACTCCTGGGCACGTCGATTTCACCATTGAAGTTGAGCGCTCCATGCGGGTGCTGGATGGGGTGATCGCCGTCTTTGACTCGGTGGGCGGCGTGCAGCCTCAGTCTGAGACCGTCTGGCGGCAAGCCAATCGTTACAATGTGCCCCGCATTGCCTTCGTCAACAAAATGGATCGCATGGGGGCCAATTTCCTCAAGGTTTACAACCAGATCCGGGAGCGCCTCAAGGCCAATGCTGTGCCCATCCAACTGCCCATCGGTGCCGAAGACGGGTTTTGCGGCATTGTTGACTTGGTGCGGATGCAAGCCCGCATTTATATGGATGAGATCGGCAAAGACATTCGTCCAGCCCCCATCCCTGAGGAGATGAAAGATCTCGTGGCAGAGTATCGGGCCAAGCTGGTGGAAGCAGTGGCCGAGACGGACGAAGCTCTGATGGAAAAGTACTTCGCCGAAGAAGATCTGAGCGAAGCCGACTTGATGGCGGGTCTGCGCAAAGGCACGATCAGCGGCCAAATTGTGCCCATGCTGTGTGGCTCTGCCTTCAAGAACAAGGGAGTCCAGATGCTGCTGGATGCGGTGGTGGATTACCTGCCCTCGCCTGTGGATATTCCGGCCATCAAGGGGGTGCTGCCAGATGGCTCAGAAGTGTCCCGCCGTGCCAGCGACGATGAGCCCTTCTCCGCCCTGGCCTTCAAGTTGATGAGTGATAAGTACGGGGATCTCACCTTTATTCGCGTCTACTCGGGGGTGTTGACCAAAGGTACTTATGTGCTCAACTCCACCAAGAACAAGAAGGAGCGAATTTCGCGGTTGGTGGTGCTGAAGGCCGATGAACGCTTGGACGTGGATGAGCTGCGGGCAGGAGATCTGGGAGCTGTGGTGGGCCTCAAGGACACCACCACCGGAGACACCCTCTGCGACGAAAATGCGCCGGTGATCCTGGAGTCTCTGTTTATCCCAGAGCCGGTGATCTCAGTAGCGGTAGAACCCAAAACCAAAGCCGATATCGATAAGCTCTCCAAGGCCCTGCAGGCCCTGGCCAAGGAGGATCCCACCTTCCGCGTGTCTGTGGATCCCGAGACCAATCAAACCATCATCTCTGGGATGGGCGAGCTGCACCTGGAGATCTTGGTGGATCGGATGCTGCGGGAGTTCAACGTAGAAGCCAATGTTGGCAACCCACAGGTGGCCTACCGCGAAACCATTCGCAAGCCGGTCAGCCGCGTGGAAGGCAAGTTTGTTCGCCAGAGCGGTGGCCGTGGCCAGTACGGCCATGTGGTGATCGACCTAGAGCCGGCGGAGCCGGGTACAGGGTTTGAGTTTGTTTCCAAAATTGTGGGTGGCGTCGTGCCCAAGGAATACATTGGGCCGGCTGAGCAAGGGATCCGAGAAGCCTGCGAATCCGGTGTGCTGGCGGGCTATCCCTTGATCGACATCCGCGCCACCCTGGTGGATGGCTCCTACCACGAGGTGGACTCCAGCGAAATGGCCTTCAAGATCGCCGGTTCGATGGCTCTGAAGGAGGCCGCTCGCAGGGCAAGCCCTACCCTGCTGGAGCCGATGATGAAGGTCGAGGTGGAAGTCCCTGAAGCCTTTGTGGGGGATGTCATCGGGGACATCAACGCCCGCCGCGGCCAGATGGAGGGGATGAATACAGAAGGCGGCATTACCAAAGTCAATGCCAAAGTTCCCTTGGCGGAGATGTTTGGCTATGCCACCGACATTCGCTCCAAGACCCAGGGTCGAGGCACCTTCACGATGGAGTTCAGCCACTACGAGGAAGTTCCTCGCAGTATCGCCGAAGCCATCATTGCCAAAAACAAAGGAAATGAGTAGCTGACTGAAACCAAAAAGGAAGTGATGATCCATGGCACGCGCTAAGTTTGAACGCACCAAACCCCATGTCAACGTTGGCACCATCGGCCATGTTGACCACGGCAAGACCACCCTGACGGCTGCCATCACCACCACCTTGGCTGCTTTGGGTCAGGCCACAGCCAAAAGGTACGATGAGATCGACGCAGCGCCAGAGGAAAAAGCTCGCGGCATTACCATCAACACCGCCCACGTCGAGTATCAGACTGCCAACCGTCACTACGCCCACGTGGATTGTCCCGGCCACGCCGACTACGTGAAGAACATGATCACAGGCGCGGCTCAGATGGATGGGGCCATCTTGGTGGTGTCTGCAGCTGATGGTCCCATGCCCCAAACACGGGAGCACATCCTGTTGGCCCGTCAGGTAGGGGTGCCCAGCTTGGTGGTCTTTCTGAACAAGGCAGACATGGTGGACGATCCAGAGCTGCTGGAGTTGGTGGAGCTGGAAGTGCGGGAGCTTCTCTCCAAATACGACTTCCCCGGCGACGACGTTCCCATCATCAGAGGATCGGCGCTGAAAGCCCTAGAAAGAATGACCGCCAACCCCAAAACCCAGCGGGGCGAAGATCCTTGGGTGGACAAAATTTATGAGCTGATGGATGCGGTGGACTCCTACATTCCCACGCCGGAGCGGGATGTGGACAAGCCCTTCCTGATGGCTGTGGAGGATGTCTTCTCGATTACTGGTCGGGGCACGGTGGCCACGGGCCGGATCGAGCGGGGCCGCATCAAAGTGGGCGAAACGGTGGAATTGGTGGGCCTGCGGGAAACTCGCTCCACCACTGTTACTGGCCTGGAAATGTTCCAAAAAACCCTCGATGAGGGGATCGCCGGCGACAACGTTGGTGTGCTGTTGCGCGGCATTCAGAAGAACGAAGTGGAGCGCGGCATGGTGCTGGCCAAGCCCAAGACCATTACTCCCCACACCAACTTCGAGTCTGAGGTGTATGTCCTCAAGAAAGAAGAAGGAGGTCGCCACACGCCGTTCTTCGCCGGCTATCGTCCCCAATTCTACGTGCGCACCACCGATGTAACCGGCACCATCTCTTCCTTCACGGCTGATGACGGATCCCAGCCAGAGATGGTGATGCCTGGTGACCGCGTTAAGATGACGGTGGAGCTGATCCAGCCCATCGCCATTGAGCAGGGGATGCGCTTTGCTATCCGCGAGGGTGGCCGTACTGTCGGAGCGGGTGTTGTCTCCAAGATCCTGAAGTAAGCTGCTTTTTCCTGGCAGGGATTGAGTGCCGACGGCCCCAGACCAACTCAGTTGCGATAGTGGCGCGGAGCACTTTCCCTGCCAGCTTTTTTGAGTCCCCCTTTTTCTGGATTGCTCTCCGGCCATGCCTACCTTGACTCAACAGAAAATTCGTATCCGCCTGAAGGCTTACGATCATCGGCTGCTGGATACTTCCTGCGACAAAATCGTGGATACGGCTCGTCGTACCGACGCCGTGCCGGTTGGCCCGATTCCTTTGCCTACTCGGCGCCGCATCTACTGTGTGCTGCGCTCCCCCCACACCGACAAGGACTCGCGGGAACATTTTGAAACCCGCACCCACCGGCGCATTATCGACATCTATTCCCCCTCTTCCAAAACCATCGATGCTCTCATGAAGCTGGATCTGCCGGCAGGGGTAGATATCGAGGTGAAGCTGTGATGGATCTGCAGGGATCCCCCGCTTTCGCAGTCATTTCGTAGAGCTTGGATGAGGGCAGCAGCGGGTGACAACATCGGTTGATCCAGTCGATCGCGATAGTGGTGCAGACCCCTCTCAGGGGTTGGCAACTCCAGGAGCAGCCCAATCCCCCATCCCGGTTTTGGTGGTGGGGGCCTTGGGCAAAATGGGGCGGGAGGTGGTGCGAGCCGTTGCCCAGACGCCCGACATGAGGTTGGTGGGGGCGGTGGCCCGCTCGCAATTGGGCTTGGACATTGGCGAGGTGCTGGGCCTGGGATCCCTGGGGGTGGAGATTACCGACGACCTGCCGGGGCAGTTGCTGAGGTTGTCGCAGCGCAGCAGCTGCGGCGTAATGGTGGACTTTACCCATCCTCGGTCGGCCTTTGAACATGTTCGCTCGGCCATTGCCTTTGGCGTGCGTCCGGTGGTGGGGACGACGGGCCTGACGCCGGAGCAGGTGGAGCGGCTGCGGGATCTGGCGGATAAGTCCGGTGTGGGCTGTTTGATCGCGCCCAATTTCGCCATCGGCATGATTTTGCTGCAGCAGATGGCCCTGCAGGCGGCGCAGTATTTTGACCACGTTGAGATCATCGAGCTGCACCACAACCGCAAAGCGGATGCCCCCAGCGGCACGGCTCTACAGACGGCACAACGGCTGGGACAATTGGGCAAAACCTTTAACCCGCCCGTTCGCGACAGCGGGACGGAGTCCTCAGTGGAAGAAAAAGAGCTGATCCCCGGTGCGCGGGGAGGGCTCTCTGGCCCCAACATTCCCATTCACAGCGTTCGTCTGCCGGGGTTGATCGCCCACCAGGAGGTCATCTTTGGTGGGATGGGGCAAACCCTCACGTTGAGACACGACACCACGGATCGGATAGCTTTTATGCCGGGAGTGATCCTGGGGATCCGCAAGGTGCTGCAGCTTCAAGGTTTGGTCTACGGGCTGGAGCAGGTCTTGAGCTAGTGGGTCAGGGGAGGGATCCCGGCCTCATCCAGGATGCGGGGGATGAGGTGCTCGGCTTTGACGGCCATCAGATGCACCCCGTGGCAGATTTGGCGGGCCTGCCGCACCTGTTCGGCGGCAATGCGGATCCCTTCTTCGAGGGGGTGGGCGGCGTTGGCCAGCCGCTGGATAATCCCGTCTGGGATCTTCACTCCTGGCAGGTTGCGGTTGATAAACTCGGCATTTTTGGCCGACTTGAGCAAAAAGATGCCAGCCAGGATGGGCTTGCCGGCGGGACGGCCCAACTTATCCATGAAGCGCTCCAGCTGCTCGAAGTCGGTGACCATCTGGCTTTGGAAAAATTGGGCTCCGTTTTCCAGCTTGCGGTGGAAGCGCCGCTCCAGGCCGGAAAAGCTGCCCGATTGGGGTTCTACTGCTGCCCCCGGCAACAGATGCGTGCCCCCATCCGGGAGAGGTTTGCCATTGCAATCGAGGCCATTGTTCAGCCGTTGGATAAGCTGCAGCAAGCGCACCGACTCCAGATCGAATACGGGGCGGGCATCGGGGCAATCGCCGATGTGGATGGGATCCCCGGTGAGGGCCAACACATTGCGCAGGCCAAGGGCTGAGGCCCCCAACAGATCCCCTTGCAGGGCCAGACGGTTGCGATCTCGACAGGCCAACTGCAGGATCGGTTCAACGCCTGCCTGATGCAACAGCACCGAGGCCGCCAACGGGCTCATGCGGGCCATGGCTCGGTTGGAGTCCGTGATGTTGATGGCATGCACCCGCCCCTTGAGCTGCTGGGCCAAAGACAGCAGGGTGCTGGTGTCGGATCCCTTGGGGGGGGTGATCTCGGCGGTGAGCAGAAATTCCCCCCGCTGGATGGCCTGGGCGAAGCGGGACAGGGGAGGTGATGAGGGGATCAGGGCCACAATTTCGGCAGAAAGGGTAAAACGGGCTGGCCTATTATCGACTTTTCCAGGAGGTTTTTCCAGACAGGTCGTCCTTTCTCAGAGCTTGGGCGAGGGAAGTGGGCTGGGCGGGGGCTGCACCCGCATTTCCCCCAGCCATATCTGGGGATCCCCCTGTTGCAGATGCTGCCGCCAATCCTGTGCTGCTGCAGGAGGGATCCCGTCCCCGCTCAAGGCCCAGCTCCAGCCGATCACCTGAGGCCAGCGTTGGGCCTCTAGGGCTGCCAGCAGAGGTTGAGAGGCTTCCGAGCCCAGGGCTGGCCCGCGGATCACCACAGGCACTTCCGGGTTGAGGGCCTCAAGGCGGCGGTACAGCGGTTCAAAAGCGGCGGGATCCCCCGTTACCTGTAGGCTCAGCCAGTCCATCTCAGGGAACCGAGCCCAGGTGGACACGGCCTTGGCATCTTCTCCGTCCAGCTCCACCACCCAGAGCAAATTGGCCGAGGACTCCGTCCCGCTAACGCGAACAGAGCGCAGGGTTTGCATCAGGTGTTGGTAGGCCCGTTGTTGCAGGGAGGACTCCGTCCCACCAAAGGGCTCCCCACCGCTACCGCGAGCGCGTTCGGGATCCCCGTCGCCAACAACGACGGCCAGGATGATGGGGGTGGCAAAGCGCTGGATCCCGCGGGCCCAAGAGCGCAAGGTCTCATCGTGATCCCCATTGGCCAAGGCGGAAAGTTGGGCTGGATCTAGCCGCAGGCGCAGGTAGGGGACTGAGCCGCTTTCCCGCAGGCGACTGGCCAACTGCTGTGGAAAGTCCTGGCGGGGATCCCAGAGGTGATCCACGGCTGCCCAGGCGGGGGGTTGACCGATGGCCTGGCGATAGGCGAGGAGTTGATCCCAAGTGGGAATGCCCGGCCAAGCAGCCCCGTGATATAGCCGGCCCGGAGGCGGCGGCAGCGGCCTACCCCGTTGAAAGGGGGCAGAGTCAGGTGGGATCGGCGAGGTAAGGACAACCTCCAGCCGCAGCGGCGGCAAGACCTCACCGGCAGGGGGATGCGGCAGGGAGAAAGGGAGGATCCAACTGCGCTCCTGGAACTGGCCTCGGATGATCTGCTGAGGGTGAAAGTCCTGGGGAGGTGGCAGCGGTTCCAGCGGGTCTTCCCCCCAGAAAGCCCGTTGGATTACCAAGCGCACCCCTGCGCCGGGGTGGATCAGAGGCGTGGTGGTATCCAGGTGAAAGCTACCCCTGAGGCGGGTGGACGTCTCATTGGGCTCAACCCGGAAGGAGAAGGTGAGCTGGTCAGATCGGTAGGTGCCTGGAGCGGGGGAAGCAGTGGGGGGCGGGGATCCCGGCAGGCTTTCGCAGTCGGTGCAGGGAAAAATGGCCTGCGGATGGAGAGAGACAGAAGCCTCGCGGGCAGATTGCAATTGCTGGGGGCTGATGACAAAGCTGGCCCAAAGATGCTTCAGACGGGGCTCCCGACCGGGCGAGATATCGGAGAAGGTTCGGCCCTCAGGAGTGGCCGTGCGGGTGCCGGCAGCCGTGCCGTCCAGAGGCACCGTGGAAACTGGGTCGCCAGCACAGCCCCCCAAAAAAACGACCGACAAGATCAGGGGCAGCGCCCAGCAGATTAAGGGTTTGAGTTTGCAGTTGGATGGCTGCCTCTGGGAGCCCTGGATCATGGCTTCACCTCAATACACCACTCCCACGCCACCGCTTTTGGCCCGCAGAGGGTTTTCCCGCTCACCGCTAGAGGGATCTTCCCCCAAAGGCCGGCTCCCCAGGTCTGATCCCGATCACACCCTTGGCCGCAGCGGAGCCGGCACTGTCCGGACCAAATGCAAGCCATGAAACGCCAGCCTACCCCTGTGGCACTGCCGCCGCTTCCGGGTAGATGACCAACATCCCCTCGTAGAGGATTTGGCCGGGCTGCAACTCCAAGCGGTCGATGTGCACGCCGGGATCCAACTGAATGGGGAAATCGGCCAGGCCGGGGATGGGGATCTCTTGGCCTTCGCTCACCCAGAGGGGATTGACCAGCCGCAACCGGTTGGGGCCTTGGGCTTCTAGGCCGGTCAGCACCGTCACCGGCGCTTCCACCCCTTCCGGAGTGGTCAGGTTAGCCTGGATGCGCAGCCGACCCTGTTCCAGCGTGACCTGAGGCTGGCGGATAAGAAAAGGCACCACTTGGCCCCCAACGGGCAACTGCACCTGGGCCTGGGCCAGTTGGGCTTGGATGAGGGGAGCCTGAAGGGTGCGGTTCAGGTCTTCCTCGGTGAGGCGTAAACTCACCTGCACCGGCACAGGGGCCAATAGCCGCAGCGGGCTCCGTCCCTGGATGGCTTCGCCCACGTTGAGGCGAATATCCTGGCCCCGCAGCCGCAGATGGCTGACCTGAAAGCCTTGATAGCTGAGGTTGTCTCCCGACACCTGGGCCTGAGGGATCTGCCCATTCAAAATCTGGGCGTCAGAGCCGACAATTTGCACTTGCAGGTTATCGACCCTCTGCACCTCAGAACGGATCCAAGCCGCCACCAAAGGGCTGAGAAGGGATCCGGCAATTTGGGCAAATCCGGGCCAAGGCCAAAACATGGTGGGTAGGCTGAGCAGCAATGCAAACCCTAGCCGCTGCCCCGCTTGCGAGAGCCGTTGGCGGCGACAGGCTGCCGATTGGGCTTCGAGAGGAGACGGATCTGGAGCAGGCCGATGGCAAGACGTGAGCAGCACTGGATACCTCGGGAGCAACAACAAGCGATGGTTTCCACCCAACTACGACCAGACTAGGGCAGGACTTCTCCGCCGAACAGAGGGATCCCCCGCACACTTGGAGAGGCTATCCATCCGTCAACTGCCACCAGAGATACCCCAGCCGCAGATAGTGAAGCCGTAGCCAGGGCAAAGGGAAAGCGCGGGGCGGCTGGCGAAACAGAGCGCTCATCTGAGAAGGGATCCCGGCAATCTCCTGGGCCAGCATTTTGCCCGCCCACACTGCTGTGGCCACACCGCTGCCGTGATAGGCCAAGCCGTACCACAGGCTGGGATCCGCCGGCGAAGGGCCAATATGGGGGTGAAACTGCCGAGAAAGGCAGACCAGTCCATTCCAGGCGTACTCGATCTCCACCCCTTCCCAAGCAGGGAAAAGACGATAGAGCTGTCGGGTCATCCAAGTGCGCAACTGCTGTCGCTCCGTCGGGGTATCGCGGGTGCCACCCCGTCCCCCAAACAGCAGGCGCCCATCCGGCAGCAGACGGTAATAGAACAGCAGCCGCCGCATGTCGTAGAGCGGCGTCGGATCCCACCACCCCTGCGCTTTCTGCTCCTGAGGCGTTAGAGGTCGGGTGACCAGGATGTTGGACAGTGCCGGCAACAGGGATCCCGCCAGTTGGGGATACAGGGCCTCTGGGGTGTAGCCATTGGTGGCAATGACCAAGTGCCGAGCGCGCACCGTTCCTCCCGGCGTGTGACAGATGTGTTGGGATCCCACCTTTTCCCAGGCCGTGACCGGACTGCCGCTGTACAGTTTTGCCCCCCACCGGTGGGCCACTTGGGCCAGTCCTTGGGTGAGCTTGAGGGGGTTGAGGCCAAACCCCACCCCGATGTGCAAAGCGCCGTGGTTCTCTTGGCTGTTGAAGCCGCGTTCCCGCAGCTCTTTGGGGTTGAGGAGCTGGGCCGGGTAGCCCGCCACCTGAGTACAGATCTGGTACTCGGCCTCTAACTCCGACCATGCCTGTGGACGATGGGCCACTGCATAGCAGCCCTGTCCCTGAGCCTCTAGGGAGAAGCCCTCGCTGGCCGCCAGCTCCTGAACGGTTTCCACTGCCTGCCATTGATCCCGGTAGTAGCGCTCTGTCTCTGCCAGGCCCACCCGCCGCACCATCTGGGTGTGGGTGAGGTGGCTCGACCCCACCCCGCAAAAGCCACCGTTGCGTCCCGAGGCCCCCCAACCCAGGGATCCCGCCTCCAGCAGACAAGCATGGATGCCGTGGTCGCGGGCCAGGTGCAGAGCCGTCGATAGCCCCGTCAATCCTCCCCCCACAATGACCACCTCAGCGCTCACCTGCTCCTGCAAAGGTGCCGGATGCCGCCAGCCGGGATCTGCTATCGTGCTGTCCCAGTAGCTGCCGACCGGGCAGGCAGGATCGTAGGTGCTGGCAGGATAAAGGCCCTTTCTCATACGAGCAATGGGAAGAACATCTTGCTGGGCAACGCCGAAGTGCTCGGTACCGCTGAGGCGACCGGTCGCAGGACAAGTGCTGAAGGGGATCCCCTCACTCCTGGGCAACGCTGTCGCAACCGGCAGCAGCGGCCTCCATATCGGCAGGGGTATTGCAGTCCAGGAAGATCTCAGGAGTGTAGAGCTCCACCTCCTGTACCCGCCTGCCCAGATCCTGCAACAACCGGCGCAGGCCCAGGGTTTCTTCTCGGAGATCCAACAGCTTTTCCCGCAAGCGCCTGTCGATCAGGGTAGGGTGCCCCCGTCGTCCTCGATGCACCGGCACAGTAACCCAAGCGCGGTGGCGCAGATGGTACTCCAGCAAGCTGTGGTAGATCCACGCCGGGCGGGGCTGATCCACCGCCGAAATGGCCAGCACCTGAAAATCGGCAGGGATCCCTTCCACCCCTACCCGAATGGAGTGGGTCTTGCCCAGCTCAGGAGCCGGATTGACCAGCACCTCTGCCCCTGCCAAGTGGGGTTGGGCTGCCGCCAAATGCTGGGATCCCAGCACCACCCAGGGTTGAAACCCCGCCTGTCGCCACTGAAAAATCTGGTAAGAGAGCAGGGTTTGCCCGTCTTTCCAGGGCAGAAAGGCTTTCGGCTCTCCCATCCGCGTGGAAAACCCAGCCGCCAAGATCAGCGCATGCAGCTTCGGCTCATTTGCCAAGGAGCTTCACCAGCAGAATGCCAAACAAATATAGAAACGTCACAGCCCCGGCCAAAAGGCTCTGGGTGAGGGGATCCGTCGAAGGGGTGAGAATGGCCCCCGCCACCACCGCGCCCAGAACCACATAGCGCCAGCCCTTGAACATCTGCTCGGCAGTCACCAGACCCAATCCTCCCAGCAGCGCCTGCAAAATCGGCACCTGAAAGGCCAGGCCGGTGCTGAACAGCAGCAGCAGCACAAACTCAAAGTAGCGGTCGATGGACCAAGCCTGATCCACCACCCCTTCGCCGTAGCGGATGAAAAAGTTAAGCGCCGCCGGAATGAGGAGATAGTAGGCAAAGACCAAGCCGGCCACAAAGAGAAGGCTGGATCCCAGCACCACCGGCCCCAGCAGCTTGCGCTCCTTCACGCTCAGCCCCGGCAAGACGAAGCGGGCAATTTGGTAGAGCAAAAAGGGTGTGGCCAGCAATAGCCCCGAGTAGGCCGCCACCTTCACAGAAACGAAAAAATACTCCCCCGGCGCCAGTTGCAAAAAGGTAACCCCCCGAGCGGGCACCTCCAGCAGGGCGACAATGCGGTTCACCACGGCAAAGCAGGCGATGATGCAGATCACCACCGCGATCACGCTGGCCAACAGGCGGCTGCGCAGCTCTTCCAAGTGCTCCATCAAGGTCATCTCGACCTCGTAGGGAAACTCCGGATCCCGCACCCGACCAGGCTCAGGGGCCGCCGCGGCTTGCTCCGGGGACTCGGTCTCAGAGGCAAGGGTCATGGGCCAAGGTGTAACGAGACGTTCCCCGCTATCTTAGCGCTGCCCCCTCTCCAGGGAAAAGCACTTGTCGAGCCGCTATAGGGGGATGTAGCCCTGGCCTGTTAAGGGGGTCTTGGGGTCTGAGCAGAGGGGACGGGGAAGGGGAGTGGCTGCAATTTCTAGCGCTTGCCCAAGCCCAGCGCCTTTTCCACCTGCTGGGCGGCATAGGCCATGGCAAAACAGCAGATGAAGTAGATTAGGCCGATAAAAAACAGCACTTCCCGCTGGGTGCCTAGCCAGTTGGGGTTGGTGAACACCACGCGCCCCGCCTGCAGCAGGTCGATGAGGCCGACAATGAACACCAGCGACGTGTCTTTGAAGAGGGTGAGGAACTCGTTCACCAGCGCCGGAACAGCTGCCCGCAGTGCCTGGGGCAAAATCACCAAAGCGGTCACTTGAAAGGGGTTCAAGCCCAGCGCCCGTGCCGCCTCCAGCTGGCCCAGCGGGATTGACTGCAGGCCGCCCCGCACGTCCTCGGCCACGTACACGGCTGTAAACAAGATGAAGGCCACCTCCGCCCTGATGATCAGGTTGACGCTGATCCCCCCCAGAAAGAAGGGCACCAACAGCCAGGCGGCAAACAGAATGGTGGTCAGAGGCACCCCCCGCACCAGCTCGATCACCAGCGTGCAGAAGATCCGGATTACCGGCAACGCCCGATTGGCCCGGCCCAACGCCAGCAACACCCCAATGGGGAAGCCGATGATCATGGCGGCTGCCGCCAAGATCAAGGTCAGCAGCAGTCCAGACAGTTGCTCAGCCCGCACTGCCGGCCAAGGGGGGCCCAGGTCGCCCAGCAGCAGCTGCAGACAGAGGGGCAAGATCAGGGCCCAAACCCAGATGGAAGCCAGCCGCCAGGATTCCCGTCCGCGACTGAGGGCAATAGCGGCAAAAGTCGCTCCAGAGCAAACCGCCAGCCACCCCTGCGACTGGGTTCCCAAAGGCAGGAAAGCGGCCAAGCCCATAGCAGCTCCCAAGAGAATGAGGTAGTGCAGCAGCACACCGCCCCAAGCCCCCCCCGCTACCCCCAAGGTGGCCAGCACAATTCCCAACACCGCCCACACCCGCCACAGTTGGCTGCTGGGGTAGGTGCCGCTGGCAAAGATTTTCAGGTTGGCCGGGATCACTTCCCAGCGGGCTTGGGTGAACGCCCAGTTCCAGAACAGGGAAATTGCCCAGGCCAACACCAAGGCAGAGACCAAGGTGAGCAAGGTGCTCAGCCAGGAGTCGAACAGGTTGCGGCGCACCCAAGCCAGAGGACTTTGTTTCTCCCTGGGGGGGAGTACCTGTTCTTCTACAAGGGGAGAGGAGAGACTGCTGGGCATGGGTTAGCGCTCCACCAATTTGACGCGGGCATTGAGCCAGTTCATGCCGTAGGAAACCACCAGGTTAAAGGTCAGGTAGGTGGCCATGAGGATGGCGAACATCTCCACCGAACGTCCCGACTGGTTGATGATGGTGCTGCTGATGTTGAACAGATCGGAGAAGCCAACGGCAATGGCCAAGCTGGAGTTTTTAATCAAGGTGAGATACTGAGTGTTCAACGAGGGGATCATGATCCGCAGGGCCTGGGGCACAATCACCAAGCGAAAGGTTTCCAGCTCCGACAGGCCGACGGCCCGGGCCGCCTCCCACTGCCCCCGCGGCACCGCCAAAAAGGATCCCCGCACCACTTCGGCAATGTAGCAGCCGGTGTAGGTCACCAAGCCCAGCATCATGGCGGTAAACTCCGCCGAAAGCTGGATCCCACCCCGGAAGTTAAAGCGCTCCAGTACCGGGACATCCAGCCGCACCGGCGGCTCTGGGAAGAGCACCCAGCAGGCCACCGCCAGCAGCGCCACCCCCGCAGCCACCCACAGGTTCCGCTGCCGGGATCCCAGCTCGGGGCGACGGGCCAGGAGCAGCTTGCGGATCCCCCACCCAGCCGCGATTACAATGGCCAGCGCGGGAACCAGCCAGCCGCTGGGATCCAACCCGGGCAGCTTCACTCCCCGCTGGTTGATAAAGACAAGCCCGCCGATGGAGAGACTGTTGCGCACCCCCGGCAGAGTGAGGATCACCCCCTGGTACCAGAAGATCACGATCAGCAGCACCGGGACATTGCGAAAGATCTCGGTGATGACGGTAGCCAATTGGCGGGCCAGCCAGTTGCTGGAGAGGCGAGCCATCCCCAGGACAAAGCCCATCGCCGTCGCCAACACAATGCTGACTGCCGACAGCCAGAGGGTGTTCACCGCTCCCACCGCCAGAGCCTTCAGGTAGCTCTCGGAAGGGTCGTAGGGGATCAGCCCCTCGGTGATCCCAAAGTTGGCAGAGTTGCCCAAAAAGCGAAAGCCCAAACTGATGCCCAGGCGACGCATGCTGGCGAGGAGATTTTGGGCGAGGATCCCGAACACCAGCAGCACGGCCACGACAAAGGCCACCTGCAGCAGAACTTTTAGGATGCGCTCATTCCGCCACCAGGGGGGGCGAAGGTGGGACTGGTCGGACAGAGAAGTCATGCGGGGCAAGCAAAAATTCAGAGCACAGCAGAGAATAGGGGATCCCTGGCCGGTACTGACCAACCGGGATCCCTAGGCCCGGATTCCGAATCAGCCGATCAGCGGAAAGGCGGCGCGTACTGGATCCCGCCTTTGGTGTAGGGCTGGTTCAAGCCCCGCGGCACGCCCAAGGGGGTCAGGTGGCGGTTGAAGATCTCGCCGTAGTTGCCCACCGCCTTGATGACATTGACCACCCAATCCGGCTTCAGGCCCAGCAGCTCTCCCAGGTTGCCTTCCTGGCCCAAGAAGCGGCGAATGTCGGGATCCTCGGACTTGAGGAACTCGTCCACATTGGCGCTGGTGATCCCCTTTTCTTCTGCATAGAAGAGGGCGTAGACCGTCCAGTTCATAATGTCGGAGAAACTCTCATCTCCGTGGGGAACCAGCGGCCCCAAGGGCTCTTTGGAGATCACCTCCGGCAAGATCACGTGGTCGTCGGGAGAAGCCAAGCTGGCCCGGCGGGAGATGAGGGCGCTTTGGTCGCTGGTGATGGCATCGCAACGGCCCTCTTCGTAGGCGTTGAAAGAGGAATCATCGCCGTCGAAGGTTACTGGCGTAAAGGCAATGCCACGGGCGCGGAAGGTATCCGCCAAGTTCAGCTCGGTGGTGGTGCCGGCAATCACACAGATGGTGGCCCCGTTCAGGTCTTCCAGCTTTTCCACCCCCAGCGACTTCCGCACCATAAATCCTTGGCCGTCGTAGTAGGTGGTGGGGCCGAAGGTCACCGCCCACTCGCGATCCCGGGTGAGGGTCCAGGTGGTGTTGCGGCTAATCATATCGACCTCGCCCGACTGAATCGCAGACTGGCGATTGGCCGCCGTCAGGTAGACGTATCGAACCTTGTCGGGATCGCCAAAGAGAGCGGCAGCTACCGCCCGGCAGATGTCGATATCAAAACCCACATACTTGCCTTGGTCATCCAGGTTGCCGAATCCGGGCAGTTGGTTGTTTACCCCACAGATCAACTCGCCCCGAGCCTTGATGCGGTCGGTGAGCGGCCCCAGCTGCGCCCAAGCGGGAAGGGACTGCAGGCCCATAGACAACGCCAGTGCCCCGGCCAAGGGAGCCAATCCGTTCAAATGCTTTATCCAGTTCATAAAATTACCCCATGTCAATCCTCAAGATCTTCGTCGTCAACAGTCGTTCATACACGGCACTTCAACCGAGATACCGTGCCATTGGGTTACACTCCTGCCACACCCCACACCCCATAGAATGGTTTGCCATAGGCGCCTACGATTTTCTCAAAGCCTTACATGTCAGGGCGTATGGAAATGTTGCAGAGGCTACGGTTGTGGCTCGGCCAGTTCTGCCATGGTACCCATGCCTGCTTTGGTGAAACTTAGGGAGTCACCCACCCATGCAAGGATCCCCGCACATAAGGTCTTCACTCTCTCCGCAAAGTGCAGCCAGCGCTGACATTATCCAATGCGAAGATGTTCACAAATGGTACGGCGATTTCCACGTCCTCAAGGGCATTACCACCCGCATCCGCCGCGGAGAGGTGGTGGTGGTCTGTGGGCCTTCAGGTTCGGGCAAGTCAACGTTTATTCGCACGTTGAACCGCTTAGAAGAACACCAGAGAGGGCGCATTGTGGTAGATGGCATTGAGCTAACCAGCGACCTGCGCAACATCGATGCCATTCGCCGCGAGGTGGGCATGGTTTTTCAACAGTTCAACCTGTTTCCCCATCTCACGGTTTTGCAAAATGTAACCCTTGGCCCAATCCACGTGAAAAAGATGAAAAAAAGCGAGGCGATAGAGCGGGCCATGGAACTGCTGAGCCGGGTGGGGATCGCCGAGCAAGCAGAAAAATACCCGGGGCAGCTTTCGGGGGGGCAGCAGCAGCGGGTGGCAATTGCCCGCGCCTTGGCCATGAATCCGGCGGTGATGCTCTTCGATGAGCCCACCTCGGCCTTGGATCCAGAGATGATCAAGGAGGTGCTGGACGTGATGCGGGAGTTGGCCCGCTCGGGGATGACCATGGTGTGTGTAACCCACGAGATGGGCTTTGCCCGCGAGGTGGCGGATCGGATTATCTTCTTCGACCGCGGCAAGATCGTGGAGGAAAACACCCCCCAAGAGTTTTTCAGCAATCCGAAAGAAGAGCGCTCCCGCCTGTTTTTATCCCAGATCCTTTCCCACTAGCGAGTCCTTCAGAAGGGGGTGAGGCGTGCCAGAAAAGCCCCCTCCAGCTCTTGATAGACAATCTGCCCCTGCCAGCCGTTGGCGTGGGCACACTGCAGCAGGGTTTCCGGATCTACAAATAGCCAGGGAAAGGGATCCCCCCGCTGGCCGTTGTACTCGGCTACAAAGTTCACTACCTTGGCTTTTGCCTCGCTCCCTTCCTGCCAATCTTCTGAGCCACCTGCTTCGAGGTGGGCAGGAGCGGCCAGCTTGCCAGAGGGATCTTCCAAGTTTTCTAAACGCCCTCCCTCTTCTGCCGGCAGATTCCGCAGATCTGCGAGGTCGCTGGCATCGCTCAAATCGGTGGAATCCAGGAGCAACTGGCCAGTGGGCTGAACCCAGTGGCGAGCCAGGCGCAAAAAACGCTCCAAGCCCGACAAGGATCCCGCCAAGCCGACGCCGTTCATCAGCAGGAGTAGGGTATCGAAGGGCTCTCCTGGCCCCGCCCAGTGGAAAAGATCGGCGGCAATGCGGCAGCGCACCCCCCGCTCTGCCATAATCTGCAAAGCCACAGGGGAGCGATCCAAAGCGGCCACGGCCAATCCTTCCTCCTGCAGCAGCAGGCTGTGGCGGCCCGTGCCGGCGCCGATGTCCAGCACCCGACCGCGGCAGAGTTCCAAGGCCAAGGCTTCCACCTCCGGCAGCTCCTGGGTGAAGAACACCTCTGGGGAGACCACCTGGGGCTCTTCCGCCAACGGGATCCCCTCCAGGCCGTAGGCATGCAAGAGCAGGGATCCCTTGGCCTCTCCTCGGTGCCAGTCCCATAGGGCTTGCTCTAAGGGATCCTGAAGTGGGTAATTCTCGACAGCCTTTATCATGGAAGGGGAAAGCTAAACCATTGACCCAATGGCCATCGTCGCCTTTCTTTACGGTGCCGCTATCGTCCTTTTGCTGATTGCAGCAGTGGTTTGGGCAACATCTCGGCAGTTCAATGTGGAGACCGAGACGCAGATTGGCACCTCGCCAGAAGAGCCCTCCGAGACCTCATCCGTTCCCATTTCCATTGTGGAGCAGCTAGAGCGCCAATACCGCAACAGCCCTTCCTACCGTCCCGATCCGTGACATACTCCCGCACTCATGCTGATGCATAGTCGGAGATCCTTAGAGATCCTTGGAAAGATGACTTTTGAGGATTCCTGAGGATACAAGCAGTGTCTTTGCTGGCCAAAAGCTAGCGTTTTCTCTCTCTATAACATGAGATATATGGTTGCCAAGTCTCCACCACCCATTGTCTACATTGCCTTGGGGCTATTGCTACTCTGGGGCGGTCATCGCGCTTGGCAGGCGGGCTATGTTCGCTGGCCGGAAGGCATTTCTCTACCGCCAGTATCGCTGCCAGGGTTGGGGGGTGGAGCACAAGATCTGCTCCTGACCAGCGGCGAGCGCACCTTGTTTGCCGATAGCAGTCCCGCTGCCGTTGCCGCTGCAGAGCTGTTGCGCCAAGGTAACCTCAGCGCAGCCATCCCGGTGTTGGAGATGGGGCTGCAAAGCAACCGCAACGACCCGGAAGCTCGCATTTTCTTGAACAATGCCCGTGCCCAGCAGCAGGGCAGTCCCTTGAGCCTGGCGGTGGTGGTGCCCATCTCCAGCAACCCCAACCGCGCCAAAGAGACCCTGCGCGGGGTGGCGCAAGCTCAGGAGGAGCTTTTCCAACAGGGGGGAATCGGAGGACGGCTGCTGCGGGTAGTGATTGCCGACGATGGCGATAACCCTGAGCGAGCAGCAGCGGTGGCCAAAGCCCTGGTGGCGCAGCCTGAGATCTTGGGGGTGATTGGCCATAACACCAGCGATGCCACCCTGGCTGCAGCCGAGGTTTATCAGCCTGCCGGCTTGGCGATGATCTCCTCCACCTCCACCAGCACTCGCATCAGCATGCTGGGGGATGCCATTTTTCGCACCGTGCCCTCGGATCAAGTGGCCGGCACACAACTGGCCCGTTATGCTCTCAGCACGTTGCGGCTGCAAAGGGTGGCCATCTTCTACAACCCCAACAGCGCTTACAGTACCAGCCTGCGGGACGCCTTTGCCTCCACCCTGACCAGCGAAGGGGGCATCGTGCTGGCGGAGTTCGACTTATCGGCGTCGGACTTCAACCCCCAGGCCAGCCTGCAAAGGGCCGTCAGCCAAGGAGCCCAGGTAGCTTTTTTAGCTCCCACGGCTTCCGTAGCCGAAAAAGCCCTGGCCGTAGCCCGCGAGAACGCTGTAGCTGGTAAGCCCCTTGCTCTTCTGGGCGGCGATGTGCTCTTCAGCCTCACCACATTGCAAGAAGGGGGAGCAGCGGTAGAGGGCTTGGTGGTGGCGGTGCCCTGGCATCCCCAGGTGCCGCGCAACCGCGAGTTTGCCCAGAAGGCAGCCCAGCTCTGGGGAGGGCAGGTGAGCTGGCGCACTGCTCTGGCTTATGATGCCACCCGGGTTTTCTTGCAAGCTTTCAGCCAAGGAGCCACCAGCCGCAGCGCTGTTCTCGCCGCCCTGGGCGACCCGAACTTCCGCTTGCCGGACGGCGCTTCCGGAGAAGTGCGCTTCTTGCCCTCCGGCGACCGCAATGCTCCCCATGTGCTGGTGCGGGTTGAGCCCGGCAACCGCTCCGGTACCGGCTACGATTTTGTGCCTCTCCCCTAGGGATCCCGGCAGACGCTACAGTGGGGGATGCTCTCAATCTCCTCAGAATCGAATGGATCCCATGCCCACTCGGATCACAGCCTGCTTTCAGGCGCTGCGCAGCCGTGGTGAAAAAGCCCTCATCCCCTACCTCACCGCTGGGGATCCCAACTTGGAAACCACCTTTGAGGCTTTGCAGGTTCTGGATCAGAGCGGCGCCGATCTTATCGAGCTGGGGGTACCCTACTCGGATCCCTTGGCGGATGGGCCGGTGATCCAAGCAGCAGCCACCCGCGCCCTCAGTCGGGGAGTCACTTTGGGCGCCATTCTACAAGGCTTGCGCTGTCTCTCGCTGCAGGCCCCCCTGATCCTGTTCACCTACTACAACCCCATCCACCAGCTCGGCATCCCCAACTTTCTGCATCAACTGCGGCAGGCCGGCTGTGCCGGCTTGGTCGTCCCCGATCTGCCTCTGGAAGAGGCGGGATCCCTGCGACAAGCAGCCCAGGCCGAAGAGATCGACCTCATCCTGCTGGTGGCCCCCACCAGCCCCCCGGAGCGCATGCGCCGCATTGCCCAGCAGTCCAGTGGCTTTGTCTACTTGGTCAGCACCACCGGCGTTACCGGCGAACGGGCCACCCTGGAAAAGCGGATCCCGGCTTTGCTGCAGCAACTGCGCCAACAAACCCCCCTGCCGATTGGGGTGGGCTTCGGCATCTCCACTCCCGACCAGGCCCGCCAGATCGCTCTCTGGGGAGCAGATGCGGCGATTGTGGGCAGCGCATTTGTGCAACGGCTGGCCAAAGCCCCCACGCCTGAAGAGGGACTGCAGCAAATAGCCCACTTTTGTCGAGCCCTCAAAGCGGCTCTGCAAGAGGTGACCACTCCAGAGTGTTAACTTCCGTTCAGGAAGGTGCCCACTCAGACTGCTTCCATCTCAAAACAAATGTTTACATTTTGTGAGCCAGCCCGCAGACCCATTTCCCCCCTGCTGCGCCCCATAGTCCAGGGATCCCAGCCTAGGCAGACATTTTGGGGTTGGTAGGTTTGCAAATCTTCACAAAACACTCATCCATCCCGCGATATAAAATTAGGCTGGATGCTCGGCTGTCTGAAAGTCGCAGAGGTTCTTGACCTATCTAAAAATTGGGGGGTTCGGTGGGGGTAGTTTTGAGCAGCCTGCTGCCACGGAATCCTTGATTTTTGGGGGTCAAAGAGGATCCCGCAAAAAAGCTTGGGATTTGGCTTTTGGGAGGTTCAGCCAGTCGCTCATCGCTTTTTGGAAAGACCAGAAGGAGATCCATCATGCAAGACGCCTTTACCCGGGTGATCGCTCAGGCAGATGCACGCGGTGCCTTTTTAAGTGACCAAGACTTTGACCGTCTGGCGGCTTTGGTGGCAGAGGGCAACAAGCGCCTGGATGCCGTCAACCGCATGACCAGCAACGCCGCCCAAATCGTAACCAACGCAGCTCGGTCTTTGTTTGCTCAAGAGCCGGATCTGATCGCTCCCGGTGGCAATGCCTACACCAACCGTCGCATGGCCGCCTGCCTACGGGACATGGAGATCATCTTGCGCTACATCACCTATGCCACTTTGGCCGGGGATAGCTCTGTGCTGGAAGATCGCTGCCTAAACGGCCTGCGGGAAACCTACATTGCTCTGGGGGTGCCCACCACTTCTGTGGCCAACGGCATTGCTGCCATGAAGAAAGAAGCCCTGGCCAAGATCATGGATCCGAAAGGCATCACCCCTGGCGACTGCTCTGCGCTGCAAAGCGAAGTGGCCAGCTACTTCGATAAGGCTGCTGCCGCCATCGTTTGAGCTTTGGGTCGAAGCTGGCTTAGTCGTCCCTTTTTAGATCGGTTAGATCCCTTCATTTCTGATAGGCAGGTGGAGATCCAGTCCGCCTTTCCTACAGAATGTTCGTTAACAACACAATTGATGAATTTAGGAGTTGCAAGGTGAAAACCGTCATCACTGAAGCGATTGCTGCCGCTGACAATCAAGGGCGTTTTCTGAATGCCAGCGAGCTGCAGGCCGTGAATGGTCGTTACCAGCGTGCTGCTGCTTCTCTGGAAGCGGCCCGTGTCCTAACCAACAACCAGCAAACTCTGGTGCGGGAAGCGGTGCAGGAAGTGTTCAAGAGGTTCCCTTACCTGACTCAGCCGGGTGAAATGGGCCACGGCGATGTGTTTCAAGCCAAGTGTGCCCGCGACATCGGCTACTACCTCCGCTTCATTACCTATTCTCTGGTTGCAGGTGGCACCGGCCCCCTCGATGAATACCTGGTGGCCGGACTGCGGGAAGTGAACCGCTCCTTTAACCTCTCTCCCAGCTGGTACATCGTGGCTCTGCAGTACATGAAGAGCCGCGCTCTGGGCATGCTGAGCGGCCAAGCGGCCAACGAAGCTGCCATCTACTTCGATTACGCCATCAACGCCCTCAGCTAAGGGATCCCAGGGCAGAGATCCCTGCTTGTTGGGAGTGGACGATCTCTTTCTTTGTCTTCCAATTGTGTGTCTCTCCAGAGCAGGCGACGGCTCCAGAGAGGTCTATTCCACCTGTTTCTAGGTTGGCTTAGCGCCTCGGCTCCCTTTGAGCCAGTTGGGTTAGTCGCCTGCTCTCTATTCTGGGGGAGTTAACCTCTGGGTTCTAGACATTGCCTGGTGGCAACGCGGCTGGCCCGCGAAAGTAGCCGGTACAGCTTGTCCGGCGCTTGGTTGCCCCTGACAGTCCTCTAAACGAAATCTGATAATAATTGGGGAAAGCGATGTTCGGTCAAAGCACCACCAGCCCTGAAGCTCTGACAGAAGCCGGCAGCCGGGTTTACCGAGTTGAGTACACCGGCCTGCTCAACCCTCCCGATGCTCTGGCCACCTCTGCCAAAGTTCGCCGCAGCACCCTGAGCGCCACCGTCCCCTACAGTCGGTTGTCTGCCGAGATGCAGCGCATTCTGCGGATGGGTGGCAAAATCGTGCAGGTCACTGCCTTGTCGGGAGCCAATGCCTCTCCCGCTCAGGGCAACGGCGCTGCTGAGTGAGGGAGGCCCGACGGCCGACTGAAGTTACCGGCAAGGTTGCTCAGGTGTCATGAACAGCTCTGCAACGGTTCGTATGGCATCCAACACGGCGGTGCTGCCGCAGCAGCTCACTTGGGAGCAGGCGATAGCCCGGCTGCAGGGGGATGACTTGCAAGATCGGTACTATGCTGCCTGGTACCTGGGCACAGTTCGGGATCCAAGGGGGGTAGAGCCGCTGCTTTTGGCGTTGCAGGATGAGCGGGATCGCACTGCCTTGGGGGGCTATCCTCTGCGCCGCAATGCCGCTAAGGCCCTGGGGCAAATCGGGGATGCGCGGGCCGTGCCCGGTTTGATCGAGGCGCTCACTTGTACCGACTTTCATGTGCGGGAAGAGGCTGCCTATGCCTTGGCTCAATTGGGGGACAAGCGAGCAGTGGATCCCTTGCTGGCACTGTTGCAGTCTCGCGAACAGGATCAGCCCTGGGAAGCCCTTATCGAGGCCTTGGGTCAGCTTCAGGCCACCGAGGCTGAGGCAGCGATCCGGCCCTTTTTGAACCATCCCTCTGAGCGGGTGCGTTCGGCAGCGGCTTGGGTGCTCTATCGCTTTACGCAAGCCGAGGAGCTGACCCAAATCCTGGTGGCGCTACTGGCCCACTCCAACTCCAGCCTACGACAGGCCGCTTTGTTCGACCTGGCCGAATCGGGATGGGTGGCGGGGGCGCCGCTGCTGGCCACAGCCGACGTGGCTCTCAACCTGCGCATCAATGCTCTGAAGCGGCTGTTCGATGTGGCGCTTCAGTTGGGGTGGGTGCCGCTGGCTCAGGTGACGGCGGTGATCCTGCCGCAACTGGAGAAGCTCTTCTAGGATCCTGGGGCGCTCAGTGCCTTTGATCAGCGGTTTCAAGTGTACCTTTGACTATTCGTTGCCTATGTCCTCCGCCTCGGCTGCTCAAGCGTTTCCCATTGCTGTGGCTCAACTGGCAGCAGAATTGGAGCAGGCCACGTCGCCTGAGGAATTGTTGCGGGTGGTGAGGGCGCTGGGCGCTTTGGGCCAAGTGGAAGGGATCCCCATCTTAATTCGCGCCTTTGGGTTTAATCGCCCTGCAGTTGGGGAGGCTGCTCTGGAGGAGGTGCTGCGCTTTGGGGAGGCGGCGGTGCAGCCCTTGCTGAGCCATATTGACGGTTTCGATTACGGGGCGCGGGCCTATTCGGTGCGGGCTTTGGCTCGCATTGGCCATGGGGATGCCTACCCCTTTTTGGCAGAAGCCATTGTGGCAGACTTTGCCCCCAGTGTACGGCGGGCGGCGACCCGTGGGCTAGGACGAGTGGCGGCCAAGCGGCCCTTGCTCGATCAAGAGCGAGCCTTGCAACTGTTGCGGCAATGTCTTGCCGATGCCGATTGGGGAGTCCGCTACGCCGCCGTTGGATCCCTGACGGACTTGGCTCGCCAGGGTGAACAATCTCTGCGCCCCTCAGTCGAGGCTGCGCTCCAGATGGCCCTGGAAGATGCCGATCCTCTGATCCCTCTCCGCGCCCAGATGAGCTGGCAGGAATTGGCTGCTGAGCCTTAGCTTCCCTGCCCCACTGTGTTTTTCTTAAGTTTTTCTCGTTTTTTTAGGAGCACCATCTATGTCTCTTCCGTTGCTTGCCGATCGCCCCACCACCCAAAATGAGCGGGTGCCTCGCTACTTTGTGCCCAGCGACGAAACCCCGCCGGTCTACCGTCCTGACGACCCGACAGGAATTGACAACATCATTCGCGCCGCCTATCGCCAGATCTTCAGCGAGCATCTGATGCTGGAGAGTTATCGGCAAAAAGCTCTGGAGTCCCAATTGCGCAACGGGGCAATCTCGGTCAAAGAGTTTGTGCGCGGCCTGGGCAAGTCGGAGGTGTACCGGGATCTGGTCATGGTTCCCAACGACAACTACCGCTTCATCGAGGTCACCTTCCAGCGCTTTTTGGGTCGGCCCACCTACAGCCAACAGGAGCGCATCAAGTACTCCATCATCGTTGCCACCAAGGGGCTAGATGGCTTCATCGACGCTGTGGTGGATAGCGAAGAGTACAATGCCGCCTTTGGGGACGATGTGGTGCCTTACCAACGCCGTCGCCTGTCGGAAAAGCCCGCCAACCTGGTAACCCCCCGCTATGGAGCCCGTTGGCGCGATGTCTCCGGCGTGAAGCGCTCGACGCGGGAAGTGGTGCGCACCTATCGTCTCACCCGTCCTCCCAAACCCGGGGATCCAGAAAACTTCCTCAACATGGCCCGCATGCTCAATCCCAAGCCGGCAGCGCGGCAAAACATCAGCGTCTTCGATCTGAAGATCCCGGACATGACCACCAGCCGCCGCTAGGACTGGGCAAGCTTCCGGGGACAACCCTTTGCGGGCTCTGCCGGGCCGATCGATCCGAGGCTGTTCGGATGGGTCGGCCTGCCGCTGTGCCTGGGGCAAGATTCGTTATAATCCTGGTGATGCTTCTTAACACTTGGGTCGCATGAAGAATCCGGTTGTGCGGGCTTTTTTTGTAGGCAAGGCTGTGGCGGATGTCCTACGGGAGCGTTTGGAAAGCGCCCTCACCGATATTGCCGGAGAAGTGGGCAAGGTGTGGGCCGAGCTGCAGGAGGGCTGGCAAACCTTTGCCCAGGATGTCATGACCCGAGCTGAGGCAGAAGCATCCATGGCCGCCCAGGAAAGGGTGCCGCTGCCTTTCCAGACAGAAGATTTGCAGGCAACTCTGGACGACTTGCGGGCGGAAGTGGCGCAGCTGCGCTCCGAGTTGCAGAAGTACCGGAGTCGAAACGCTTGAACGCGAGCCTTTTGGGATCCCGGACTTCTTTGGGATCACAACCCGTCAAGCCCTATACCGCCTACCGCTGGGCCCGGGAGAACTATACTCGCCAGGGCCGCATGCTGGACATTTGGCGATTTGTGCTCACCTGGCTGTTTTACCTTTGGCTGGATCAGCAGGCTTGGAGCTATGGGGGACAACCCACGCCCGAGCGAAAGGCCAAGCGCCGCCGGGCCAGAGCCATTTGGATCCGCGAAACGCTGCTTAACTTAGGCCCTACTTTTATTAAAGTGGGGCAGTTTTTCTCCACCCGCGCCGATCTCTTCCCCTCGGAATATGTCGAGGAGCTCTCCAAGCTGCAGGATCGGGTGCCTGCTTTCAGCTACGAACAGGTGGCGGCAATCGTGCAGCAGGAACTGGGCAGGCCGATCACCCAAATCTACAGCTATTTTGATCCCACCCCTTTGGCCGCTGCCAGCTTAGGGCAGGTGCATCGCGCCAAGCTCAAAACCGGGGAAGAGGTGGTGGTGAAGGTGCAGCGTCCGGGGCTGACCCGGCTGTTCACCATCGATTTGGAGATCTGCCGTGGGATTGCCGAGTTCTTTCAGTATCGCACCTCTTGGGGCGGGCCGGGCCGCGACTGGATCGGCATCTACGAAGAGTGTCGGCGCACCCTCTGGGAAGAGGTGGATTACCTCAATGAGGGCCGCAATGCCGATACCTTCCGTCGCAACTTTCGGGATATGCCGCAAATTGCCGTCCCCAAAGTGTATTGGCGTTACACCTCTCCTCGCCTGTTGACATTGGAATACCTGCCGGGGATCAAAATCAGCGATTACGAAGCCTTGAGTGCGGCGGGGTTGGATCGCAAGGTTTTGGCTCGTCTGGGGGCAGAGGCTTATCTGCGGCAACTGCTCAAGGATGGTTTTTTTCACGCCGATCCCCACCCCGGCAACATTGCCGTGAAGCCCGATGGCACGCTGATCTTCTACGACTTCGGCATGATGGGCCGCCTGCCCTCCGATGTGAAAGAAAAGCTGATGGGCACGCTGGCAGGTGTGGTCTCCAAAAATGCCGATCAGGTGGTGGCCTCGCTGGTGGAACTGGGGGTGCTGGTGCCCACCGCCGATCTGGCTCCGGTGCGCCGCTCGGTGCAGTACATGCTGGATCACTTTATGGACAAACCCTTTTCCAGCAACTCGGGAGAAATCTCGGTGGCGGCCATTAGCGAAGACCTTTACGAGCTGGCCTACGATCAGCCGTTTCGTTTTCCGGCTACCTTTACTTTTGTGATGCGGGCCCTGACCACGCTGGAGGGATTGGGGAAAGGGTTGGATCCGGAGTTCGACTTTATGGAGGTGGCCAAACCCTTTGCGGAAGAGCTGATGAGTTTAAACGGAAGCAAGACTGAGACCCTCTTGGCCCAGGTTGGCCGTCAAGCGGCTGAGTTCACCAGCAGCAGCCTCAGCTTGCCCCGCCGGATCGAATTGACCTTGAGCAAGTTGGAACAAGGGGAGCTGCGCCTGCGGGTGCGATCCAGCGAGACGGAGCGCTTGCTGCGCAAGCTGAACAACACCGGGCTGGGAGTCATTTACGGGGTGTTGTTTGCGGCCTTTTTTTTGAGCGCAACTCAGCTCTTTTTGGCCGGACATGCTACCTTAACGGTTATCACTTTGGTTTTGGCTGCCCTCGCTGCTCTTGCTTTAATCAGAGTACTCTTAAGGTTGAATCGGTCAGAGCGATTGATGTGATGCGACGATATGCCTGCGCTACGGATCCCGGCAAGATCCGCAGCAGCAATCAGGATGCCTACTACTGCGATCCGGAGGGACGCTACTTTATTGTTGCCGATGGTATGGGAGGACATGCTGCCGGGGCTACAGCCAGCCTGTTGGCCGTCGAGACCATCCGAGAATATCTGGATCGAGGCTGGAAAAACGTGCCGGCGCCCCGGTTGCTCAGCGAAGCCGTAGAAGCGGCCAACAGTGCCATCCTCAAGGATCAGCGGGAGAATCCAGAACGGGCAGACATGGGCACTACGGTGGTGGTGGCCATGGTGGATCCCAATGACAACTGCTGGAGCGCTCACATCGGTGATTCTCGCCTCTATCGCCTACGGGGATCCGAAATGCAGCAAATGACCGAGGATCACACCTTAGTGGCTCGCTCCATTCGACTGGGGGAGCTGACCTATGAGCAGGCCCGGATTCACCCTTGGCGACATATTCTCGAGCGCTGCCTGGGCCGACCCGATGCGGGTCCACCTTCTGTGCAGCCGATTACAGTTTACCCAGGGGATCGCCTGTTGTTGTGTAGCGACGGCCTAACTGAGGAGCTGGACGACGAAGTGATCATCGAGTATTGCCTGCAGGTGGAAGATTTGGAGCAACTTCCCCTAAAGCTCATCGAGGCGGCCAAAGAGCGGGGCGGGCGAGACAACATCACAGTAGTGATTGCCGAATACGCCTAGGTCGTGTTGATCTTATGTTAGGATAGAGGGAATAATTTATAGAGGAAAGAGGATGAAGTTGGTTTTTTTAGATGAAAACAAATGGCAGA
>NZ_JBSSCZ010000035.1:0-29119 GCF_054060215.1 Thermostichus sp. OS-CIW-30
TAAACAGAAAGATCAACTGGTAGTAATCCGTACTGAACATATTATACATTATTTTCAGTATAGTTGAGCTTATTATTGACTAGAGTCATGCTCCGACAAATCTTTTCCCAGGGTCTCTATTTCCATAAATCCATAAAAGCCATAAAAGAGGGGTCTGGAGGGGGCTGCGTTTGCGCCAGCAGGCCGGAGATCAAGGACAATACCGGGGAAGAGGCTCAAACTCAGGTGGGAGTTCCTCTCTCCTAAAAGCTTCTGTTTTATCCTGGGAAGAATCCACCCAGGGATCCCTTAGGTTGTCCTTGGTTGGTATCCCTTTGGCAAGATCCGCTAGCCCAACCCAGGCCATGTTGCCCGTTCGCCCCCGCGAAACTGTTTCCATGTTCACCCGCGACGGGATCCAACTGGACGCGGATGTCTATCGCCCGCAAGGGGAGGGGAGCTACCCGGTTTTGCTGATGCGGCAGCCCTATGGGCGGGCCATTGCCTCGACGGTGGTGTATGCCCATCCCAGGTGGTATGCGGCCCAGGGGTACATTGTGGTCATCCAGGATGTGCGCGGACGGGGAACTTCCAAGGGATCCTTCTACCCTTTCCGCCATGAGGTGGAAGACGGGTTTGACGCCGTCAATTGGGCGGCTGCCTTGCCGGGGAGCAACGGCGTAGTGGGCATGTACGGCTTCTCTTATCAGGGCATGACCCAGCTGTATGCGGCTTCTACCCGTCCCAGCGCCTTGAAGGCCATCTGCCCGGCGATGCTGCCTTACGATCTCTATGCCGATGCCGCTTACCCAGGGGGGGCCTTTGCCTTCTACAACAACCTCAGTTGGGCCTTGCAACTGGAGACCGAAGGGGCGCGTCTCAGGGGGGATGCCAATGCCTACCAAGCGCTTTTGAAAGCTGCCCGCAATCTCCCCCTCTACGACCCTATCCCCCTCAAGCCGGGGGTGTTGCAGCAGTATGCCCCCCAATCCTATTACTTCGACTGGCTGGAGCACAGCGAGCCGGATGAATACTGGCGCAAGCTCTCTCCCCGTCTAGAGGTGGTGGATCTGCCGATGCTACACATTGCCGGCTGGTTTGACAGCTACCTGAGTGGTAGCCTGCGCCTCTACAAGGAAATGAGCGCCCGCAGCCAGAACCCTCAATACCTGATCATCGGCCCTTGGATCCATCTCCCTTGGGGGCGCAAAGTGGGGGCGTTGGACTTTGGCCCAGAGGCCATTAGCCCCATCGATCGCCTGCAGGTGCGCTGGTTTGACCAGTTCCTCAAAGGCAAAGATACAGGGATCCTCCAGGAGCCGCCGGTACGCCTGTTCGAGATGGGATCCAACCGCTGGCGCGGCTTTGATGCTTGGCCTACCCCTGAGCCAAAAGCTTTTTACCTACACAGCACCGGCTTGGCTGCCCTTTCAGAAGCAGAGGGATCCCTTCGCCCTGAACCCTCGCCGACGCAACAATCGGATACCTTTGTTCACGATCCCTGGCGACCGGTGCCGGCCTTGGGGGGCCACCTAGTTCAGCCTGCCGGGCCGCAAGAGCGCTCCGCCCTCGACTGCCGCACCGATGTCCTGACCTATACCACTCCGCCGCTGCAAGCCGAGCTGGTTCTGGTCGGGGACATTGCTGTGGAGGTGTACGCGGAGGCCGACAGCCCCAGTTTCGATCTTTGCGCTGTGCTCTCGGTGGTAAGGCCCGATGGGCAGGTGTATAACTTTTCCCAAGGCTATTGTCGCCTACGGGATCCCCAGCCCAGTACCCCCATTCTGATTCCCTGTCAGCCCACCTGTATTCGCATCCCTTGCGGTCACGCCTTGCGCCTCAGCCTTAGCGCGGCTTGTTTTCCGGCCTATCCTGTCAACACAGGCACGGGAATGCGGGAAGAGCGGCTGATTGAGGCCCGCATTCTCACCATCACTCTCCGCAGCGGTGGCGAGACGCCTTCGCGGCTGCACCTGCCCATGGCTTGAAGCCAAGAAGAGACCAAGCTTCGGGATCCCGTTCGCAATCCCCGCTTACAAAGAGACACCAAACGTTAGGATAGAAACAGGCAGGGCAAGGGAACACCATGTTGCAAGACCCAAAGTTGATCCGGCACTATCAGGCTTTGACCGATGCTCTGGTGGATACCTGGCAGCGGGGCTACCGGCGCACTGATGAGCTACGTCTGCTGGTGGATGGCTACCTGCTGGCCTTGCGAACTGGCAAACAATTGGAGCCCTTCGAGATCTATCGCATTGAGGACGAGGTCAACCGCTTCCTCTACGATCCGTCCAACTTCATAGATCCGGAATTGGAGCCAGAGGCGGAGCCGATGCGGGGTTATTGATTTTGTGAATCCCTGTTGGCGATCCCTAGAACAGGTGGGGCAAAGTTTTGATTCCAACCTTTTCTGATCTCCCCTCGCCCCTTGGGAGAAAGACTAGGGGGGAGGGCGCTGACTGAGTTCTGGTTTTGTCGAGCATCTTGCGCCTGGTAGGCTGAGAGGGATCGATTCGTTCCTGATTCCAGTCGTATCGGTTCTATGGCGGTTTGGGATAGGGTGATGACCTCCCGGCATCTGCCCCTGCTGGGATCCGGCTTGGGCTTGGGGGTAGCCCTGATCCTCTGGTACGGGGTGTTTGGCTACCACGTGCTGCAGATTGGCCTCTGGCTGCTGAGCATCCTGCTGGTGGGGCTGTACTGGGCGCAGTTTTCCCCGGCTCAACCCCCTTGGGATCCGACGCGGCTGCGCTGGCAACAGGAGCTGTTGCACCTGGGGCTGTTGGTGTTGGTCTTTGCCCCGATCTACCTCTACGACCTGCCCAACATCCCTTTTCAGATCAATACTGACGAGATTGTGATCACCTCCATGGCCCGTCGCGCCTCAGGGGTGCGCTATCCCGATATCTTTGGGCTGATGCCGGAGTATTTCTATTTCCCCCGCTTCATGTTCAGCCTCTTCGGCGGCCTGACGCGGCTGATGGGGGGAGTCACGCTGCTCAATGTGCGCACGGTACATGCCGCCTTCGGGGTCGTCACCATTCTGGTGGCCTACGGGTTTTTTCGGGCATTTTGGGGATCCCGGCTGGCTTTGGCGGGGGCGGCCCTCTTGGGATCCAACCATGCCCTGCTGGCTATTAGCCGTATGGCGATGCGGGAAAACCTCATTGTCTTGGTAGAGTGTGCAGCCTTGGCCTTGATCTTGAAGGGGGTGCGGGAGAAAAACCCCCTGCTGCTCTATCTGGGGGGAGGGGCGGCGGGCTTCTCTCTGTACGGCTATTTGCCGGGGCGGGTGGTGATCCTGTTGGGGCTGTTGTTTGGAGTTCTGTACCTGCTCCTGGGCCGGGAGGATCTCCGAGGAGAAAACAAGCAAGCTAATCCCCTCTGGGTCCTGGCTAAGCTGACGGTGCCCGCGGCGCTGGGCTTTTTTCTGGTGGCTGGGCCCATTCTGGTGGCTACGGTCACAGCACCCGCGGTGAGCGCCGAGTACTCTCGCCAACAATTTCTCTTTTTCCCGGAAGGGCGGGCGTTACAACAGATGTGGGTGAATGCGGCTACGCCAGAGGAGGCGGTCTGGCGCAACATCTTCAACGGCCTGAGTATGTTCAACGACCCCGGCCAGCACGACCGCGGCTACATCTATCCCAACTACGGCCATGCTTTTGTGGATCCCTTGACGGGGATTTTGATCTGGCTGGGGCTGGGATCCGGCCTCTACCGCCTTTTCAAGAAGCGCAGCCAACCCCACGACTGGCTGTGTATCGGCAGTTTCCTGTTTCTTTACTTGCTCTTTAGCTTTGCCATCACCAAAGCCCCCAACTACACCCGCCTGCTGGTGATCCTGCCCTTTGTAGCCTATCTAACCTTGGAAGGGATCCAAGTGCTGGCAGGTCTCCTGGAACGCTGGGGATCCCGGGCCGGGAGTTGGCTGCCGGCGGCGGCGATGGCGGGGGCAATCCTGCTGATTGGGGGGTGGAACCTGGCCATTTTTGGAGACTTTGTCCACAAAGGCTGGACTCAAGGCAATGATGTGGGGGCTACCGGGCGCTATGTGGCAGCTCGCCAAGGGGATCCCGACTACCGCTTCTATCTGGCCGCCAGCGCTGCCTACCCCTATTTCAGCTGGGGAGAGCCTATCTACTGGCAAAGTTGGATTCAATTTTTTGCTGGGCCGGAGCAGGAGGTGAAGGTTTTTTCCCCAGAGACGTTGCCCGGCCAAGACCTAGAACCGCCGTTTACCCTGTTCACGAATGAGGCAGTATGGGATCAGCAGGGGGCAGAGCTGCAACGGCGCTTTCCCAAGGGGCAGTTGCATCGGATCCCTGCCGAGCGGGGGCTATGGGCCTTTGAGGTGGCGGATCCCTAGAGCTCCCCCCTTGTTTGGCCAACCCACTGTTCGCGGGACGGAGTCCTTTCGCGTCAGCGGGACGGAGTCCTTTCTTTTTACCAGGCTAAAAGTAGCTGAAAGCACACTATGCAGATCCAGAGCCGCCAACAGTAGAAGAAGATGATAGCGTTCCAGGGATCCCAGACGTGCGTTTTGATGCCTACGACCCGGGCGAGGGGTTTTACGACGAGCTGTTTTTGGGGCGTAACCAGCCCCGTCCTGAGGCGATCCCGCTGATTGAGCGCATTCATTCTCTGGAAGAAGGGGAACTGCAGCAGCGGCAAGCGGCAGCACAGGCGGCCCTCTTTCAGATGGGGGTGACCTTCAACGTCTATGGCGATAGCCAGGGCACGGAGCGAATTTTCCCCTTTGACATCATTCCCCGCATCGTCTCGGCTTCCGAGTGGCAGCGGCTGGAGAAGGGTCTCAAGCAGCGCATCCACGCCCTCAACCTGTTCATCGACGATGTCTATCACGACCAGAAGATCCTTAAGGATGGGGTGATCCCTGCCGAGCTGATCGAAACGGCCAAGGGATTTCTGCGGCCCTGTGTGGGGCTCAACCCGCCGGGGAGAATTTGGTGCCACGTCACCGGCACCGACCTGGTGCGGGATCGGGACGGGACTTGGTACGTGTTGGAAGATAACCTGCGCTGTCCGTCGGGAATCTCTTATGTGCTGGAAAATCGGCGGGTGATGAAAAGCACCTTTCCCTCCCTGTTCAACACCATGGGGATCCGCCCGGTGGACGACTACCCTAGCCATTTGTTGGATACTCTGCTTAACCTGGTGCCGCACCTAGCCAACCCAACGGTGGTGGTGCTCACCCCCGGCATCTACAACTCCGCCTACTTCGAGCATTCTTTCCTCGCCCAGCAGATGGGGGTGGAGCTGGTGGAAGGGCGGGATCTGGTGGTGGCCGATGGCTATTTGCAAATGCGCACCACCAAAGGGCTGCAGCGGGTGGATGTGATCTACCGCCGCATCGACGATGACTTCATCGATCCCCTTGCTTTTCGCCCTGATTCCCTCTTGGGGGTACCCGGCCTGTTTGAGGTCTACCGGTCGGGGCGGCTGGCGATTGCCAACGCTTTGGGAACAGGGGTGGCGGACGACAAGGTGATCTACGCCTATGTGCCCCAGATGATCCGCTACTATCTGGGAGAGGAAGCCATTTTGCCCAACGTGCCCACCTACCTCTGCTGGGATCCCAAGGATCAGGCGTATGTGCTGGAGAACCTCGACAAGCTGGTGGTGAAGGCAGCCAACGAGTCAGGCGGCTATGGCATGCTGATGGGATCCCAGGCCACACCGGAAGAGCGGTCTGCTTTTGCCGAGAAAATCCGCGCCCAGCCGCGCAACTACATCGCCCAACCCACCCTGTGCCTTTCTCGCGTGCCCACCTTGGTGGATCGGGGAGAAGGCCCCTGTCTGGAGCCCTGTCATGTGGACTTGCGGCCCTACATCCTCTATGGCAAGGACATTTATGTTCACCCAGGGGGGCTGACCCGCGTCGCCCTCAAGAAGGGATCTCTGGTGGTGAACTCCTCCCAGGGGGGCGGCAGCAAAGATACCTGGGTGCTCTGCGCGGATCCCGGCTGTTGAGAGACGGCTTGCAAAATAGGTTCAGAGCCGCTCGCCCGAACCTCTGCTCCACCGGCCAAAGCGGCTGGCATGCTGAAGCGCCAAATCCACGTAGTGCTGGGCGTGAAGGCGCAGTTGCTTGACCTCTTCCTCGGTGAGGGTGCGGATAACCTTGGCCGGGATCCCCGCCGCCAAAGAGTGGGGTGGCACAGACCGGGTGACCACCGCTCCAGCTCCCACCATGCTGCCTGCCCCGATGGTGACCCCGTTCAAGATAATGGCCCCAATCCCGATCAGACATCCCCCCTCGATGTGGGCACTGTGGATGACCGCTCGATGGCCTACGGTCACTTCCTCGCCAACCAGGGTCGGCTGTCCGGGATCCCCGTGCAGGATGGCTCCATCTTGGATGTTGCTGCGGCGGCCAATCACAATGGGCGAGAGATCCCCGCGCAGGATAGCCCCGTACCAGATGCTCACCGCTTCCGAAAGATGGACATCGCCGATCAGTATGGCATTGGCGGCAATAAAGGCTGCCTCATCTACTCCCGTCGGCTGCCGATCCAGCCCAATTGGCCAGGTGTCCTGTTTTTCTCGTTGCATTCAGAGTCGAGGCCGTTCATGTCAGTTGGGCTTGACGTTGAGAGAGTAGAGAGGATTCAGACGGTTGCAAGGGGCGAGTGGCAAAGAAAGTTTCGTAGATGCAATCGCCAACGTGGTTCATTTGTAGCTGCAATTTGTCGAGAAACTCATGTAAGCCCTGCTCCATAATGTCGTCGATGGTCAGGTAGTCCAGCTCAGAACGCAGGCGGCCCAAAGCTCGCTCGCTGGGATCCCGCCAGGTATCGGCTGGGGTGCCGGTGATCTGGTGCAGGGATCGATCCGCATGAATAAGACAAAACTGAATGGAGCGGGGAAATTGCCGATCCAAAATCAGGAAAGAGGCCACCTCCCTGGGATTGATGCGGTGCTGGCGGCTGTATTTCCGGTACATTTCATAAGCACTGGCCGACTTCAGCAAGGCGATCCACTGCAGCTCATCCAAAGCCGTACCCACATACTGCAGAGAGGGCAGCAAGATAAAATACTTAACGTCCAAAATGCGCGCCGTTTTGTCTGCCCGCTCCAAAAGACGGCCAATCTGGCCAAAATGCCATCCTTCCCCATGGGTCATGGTGGCATCCATCACCCCGGCGAATAGGTGACTGGCCAGCTTCACTTCCGTGAAAAAATCGTGGAGCTGACTCAGGTGGGGGCCTTGCTGAGCCGCTTCTTTGACCATCAAATAAAAGCGGTTGACCCGCTCCCACATTTCTGAAGAAATGACCTCCCGCACAGAACGGGCATTTTCCCGCGCCAGCCGCAAACAGGAAAGGATGGAGTTGGGGTAATCCCTATCAAAAGCCAGGAACTGGATGACCGTTTCTTGGGTTGCCTGGCCATAGCGTTGGTAAAACAGCTCCTGATCCCCGGTGGTGTAGACGATGGGATCCCACTGCTGAGCGGGACCGCTGGGCAAGTCTAGGATGAGGTTGAGATTGACATCGATGAAGCGGGCGATGTTCTCGGCGCGCTCCACGTAGCGGTTGAGCCAGTAGATGGAATCGGCCACGCGACTCAGCATGCTGTTACCTCCTCTGGAGTTTCTTGTCTCCGCGCTCCGTTCAAATTCAATAAACGAAGCAGCCGCCGCAGCTTCACCAGCAGCACCCCCGTCAGGCCGGTCAAGATCCACCCCATCCACTCGGCTGCAGTACCCAGATAGCGCACCTGCACGCGATGATCCCCCGGTGGGATCCGCACCTGCAACAGCCCCACTCCGCTGTGCTCAGCAGACGTGAGGCGACCATCCACCTGTACCCACCAAGCAGGGTAGTAAAAAGTGCGCAGGACTACCCATTGATCCTGATCGGTGGGGTTAACGGCCCGAAAACGACGGTAGCCATAGCGCCACTGCTCCACTTCCAACAGTGGCTCCAGATCGCTTTGTTCTCGTCCAAAGTTCACCATGTCGCCTTGCCACCGCAGCAGCGGATCCACCTCTGGGGGCGGCATGGGCAGCGTTGCCTGGCGAGGTCGGTACTCCAGCACATCCACCAGCGCCAGCCCGTCGGGAAAGCGCCAGTGCATGTGGAGAAAAGCAATGCCCGGTCGCTCCTGGGGCTCGTTGGGAAATGGCTTGGCGGCAGACAGCTCTTGAAAAGTCTGGATGGTTTGCGGGTCAAACCAGGCTCTGGACAAGACCTGCCAGCCCTGCCAGCTTTGTATCCCCATTGCCAGACCTATCCCCACAATCAAGAGGATCCTCCAGCCCTTTTGCCCCCACCCCCAGGCGGCCAGGGATCCCAACAGCCAGGGCACCGTTACTGATGTCACCGCCATCCAGCGCCAAGAAAACTGAATGCGGCGCAGGGGCAAAACCCACTCGTAGAGCCAACCCAGCAGATCCGTCATCATCAGCAAGGCCACCAAGCTGGCCCCCAAGCTGTAGAGCAGGATGGCTTTGGCCAGGGGAGCATGGGATCCCAAGGCATCAAAGGACTCCGTCTCGTTAGCGCGAACGGAATGGATCGGGGTCATCCCCCTTGTCCTGCGGGCCAGCCATTCCCAGAAAACCAGGATCCCAGCACCCAAGACAACGGCCACCATCCAGATCCAGTACCCCACCAGGCCGCTCTCAAACCAGTGCTGCGTCAGTTGTGGCTGGAGCCGGGTCAGCCCACTCACCATCAAACGATGTTGGGGCATGTACTCTTCGACGAAATTGACGAAGTCCACCTGGACAAAGCGCTGATCCCAAAAGGCGGGCAGCAGATAAAACGCCGTCCACCCCAGCCCCAGCCCAAACCCCAAGTAGCAGCGCCCCACCCTGGGCCAGAGGGGATCCCAGCGGCCCAGCACCCAAGGCAGAGGCAGCCAAGTTAGCGTAAAGACCAGCAAAGTGGGCAAGTGAGATAGGGCCAACAGGCCGTAGCTAATGGCTAAGGCCACAATCGGCCAAAGGGACTGGGGCCGGCAGATCACCTGGACTGAGGCCCAGAAAATCCAGGGAGAGACAGCAATGGCCCACACTTCCCCCATTGCCCCCCGTTGGTAAATATCCACCAGCCAATAGGGGCCGGCCATACCCGCCAGAGCCAAAACCAGAGCCCAAGCCCAGGGGATGAGTTGCCGGAGAAGGGCATACAGCCCTGCGCCAAAGACTGCCATCGCCAAGCCCATGCTGGCCACCAAAGAGGTGGGCATGTCCAGCTCCAGCAGGCGAAACGGCAGAGGGGCCACCATGCACAGAGGGGGGTAAAAGGCAAAGGTGGGATTGCCGTAGCCGAAGTTGGAATACTCCAGCCAGCGGGGGTAAAACTGCCCGCCGAAAAACTGTCGTTGATACTGAAAGGCCCAACTGAGGTTGAAGTGAGTGGAGTGAGTCATGGGATAGCCCTGGCGCAGCATGGGCCAGAGCAGCACCCCAATGCCCACCAACAACCCTAGCCCAACACCCCTCTCTGGTTGTTGCAAAGCTTTCAGCATTTCTCGGCGTTATCCCGATCCTCTGCCTCGAAAGGCCCAGACTTCCCCCCATACTTGCGCAGCAGCCGGATGTGTTCGATCACCATCGTCTTCTCCAAGGCCTTGGCCATGTCGTACAGGGTGAGGGCAGCCACCGAAACTGCTGTCAAAGCCTCCATCTCCACCCCTGTTTGGGCGTTGGTTTTTACTGTAGCGGTGATCAGAAAGCCGGGCAGATGGGGATCCGGATTCAGATCCACGGTGACGCTGCTCAAGGGGAGAGGATGACACAGCGGGATCAGATCGGCGGTGCGCTTGGCAGCCATGATCCCGGCCAGCCGGGCTGTTTCCACCACATTCCCTTTGGGCCCTTGACCGGCCAGAATAGCCTGCAAAGTCGTTTCTGACATGCGTACCTGTCCTTGGGCAGTGGCCAAGCGGGCAACCATGGGCTTGTGTCCCACTTCCACCATTTGTGCTCGGCCAGAGGCGTCCAGGTGGGTGAGGGCTTGCCCAACAAAGGACTCTGTCCTGCTGGCGCGACTAGAACTCGAATCCGATGGCACCCCGGCCTCCCACAATCCTTGAGAGCTGAAGAGTTGGCTTAGGCTCCGATGAGGTCGGCAAATCGGCAACCAGACCCGCAGGGACTTGACAACTAGTAGCGAATCCAGGCATAGGCGGCATCGGAGAGCACCGGCACCTCGGCGTAGTGGCCGCGAATGTTTTGCACCCAGGCGTAGACGGTGATGGCAATCACCCCCAAGAGAGCCGTGGTGGCCAAAATGCTGACCATCGCTGCCAGGCCAAGGCTGCCAAAGAGCATGCCGAACACCTGCATCAGCACCTGCACCAAGAACAAGGCAATGTTGAGCAACAGCGCCTGGATGGTGTTGAAGCGAACAAAATGGGCTACGCGGGTGTTGCGGATCACCAGGAACAGCAGAGCCAAAAACACCCCCATTCCCAGCCAGCCCGTGGCCAGGGGCACCAGACGAAATAGGGGCGCAAAAATGGGGATCAGCCCTGGCAAAGATTGAAACAGCCCAGAGGGCAAAAAGCCCAAGGGCAGAGCCGATACCAAAGGCAGAAGGTAGGGAAGGGATCCCCACAGCCGATTGATGGGAGTGATGTCGCCGCGCCAGGTCATAATCCGTCGATCCCTATTAGGTGCAGTGGTCATTGAAGTGAAGTTTGCTTGTCGGTGCGCTTCCAGGATCCTCACCAGCTAAAGATTCAGAGAGAGAAAGCAACACCCAAGCCTTGGGCTTATTGTAGTCGATGGATTTGGGTGGCTCAACGCGCTTGGCCGCAAGCTGGCTTCTGCTTTCCAGTGAGCAGAAAAACTCGAGGCCAAAACGTTCAGAGTGAGCGCTCCGATGAATCCAGGCTGATATAATCAACGGCAAATTCTGGCTGCATCACCGGTTTTTCAGGTTCTCTACATTTTTCAGCTTCCACCATGAAGATTTCATTGTCTCCCGCTGCTGGCGTTGTCGGAGCTTTCCTCTGGCAAGTTTGGTCTGGGCTCATTGGTTTTCTCAACGACCGTCTGTTGCCGGAGCGCTATCACATTCGGCCCGAAGCTTTGCCGGAGTGGATTGCCCAGGTGTGGGCAGGCTATCTGCGCTATCGGGAAGCCTCTCGTCCGGGGGCAATCCAGTTTCGCGGCTTGACGGTGGATCCCAGCCGAGATCTGCGCTCAGCTCACCTCGGATCCCGTCCGCTCCGCTACCGCGGCTGCCCCATGGAGACGGTTGCCCGCTCTGGGGATCCCTCTCCTGCCGTCCAACCCATCCCTGAAAAGGCTTTTGTGCCCCCCTACTGGAAACTCCTCAATACGCTGCGCTTGAAGTTGAGCCTGGCCGATATTGATCGCTACCCCGTCACTCCGGCCCTGCAGCGGGTTTACCGCGGTCAAGAGTTCTGACAGCGCTCTGCTCCTTAGCGGCAATGGGGTGTTGATGCCGGGGATCCCCTTTTGGGCGGGGATCCCCTTTTGGATTTTGTTCGCGACAGCGGGAAGGAGTCCCCAGATCGGACTTGTGGGTTTGGGTGAGATTGCGATCGGGTGGTTTCTCCTGGGGTGAGGGGAAAGCTGAGAAAGACTGCAAAAAAACTTAAGGTCACTTTCCCGCTGTGGGATAGTGGATAAAGAAGAACATGGTGCTCCGCACCGCCAACGCGAATGAGCTTTGTTATGTCCAAAAGCGGCGTGCTCCTGCTGAACTTGGGGGGGCCAGAGACCCAGGCTGATGTGCAGCCCTTTCTTTACAATCTGTTCGCCGATCCTGAGCTGATCCGCCTGCCATTTCCCTTCTTGCAGCGGGCCTTCGCCTGGGCCATCTCCACGCTGCGGGCCGAAAAATCCCGCCGCAACTACGCGGCCATTGGGGGGGGATCCCCCTTGCGGCGCATTACTGCTGAGCAAGCGCGAGAACTGCAGGCCCACCTGGTGGCTGAGGGCTATGACGTGCCGGTGTATGTTGCCATGCGCTACTGGCATCCGTTGATCGAGTCGGTGGTGCAGCAGATCAAGTCGGATGGGATCACCCGCTTGGTGGTGCTGCCGCTCTACCCGCAGTATTCCATCAGCACGACGGGATCCAGCTTTAAGCTGCTGGATCGGCTCTGGGCTGAAGATCCGGAGCTGGCATGCATCGAGCGCTGCCAGATCTGCTCTTGGTACGATCAGCCCCAGTATGTGCAGGCGATGGCTAGAGGGATTCGGGAACAGTTGGATGGGTTTGCCGCTCCCGAGGGGGTGCATGTGCTGTTCAGCGCCCACGGCATTCCCGAAAGCTATGTCACCGAGGCCGGGGATCCCTACCAACGGGAAATGGAAGCCTGCGTGCGGCTGATCTGGCAGCAGGTGGGACGCCCCAATGACCACACCCTCTCCTATCAAAGCCGGGTGGGTTCGGTGCGGTGGCTGCAACCCTATACCGAACGGGTCATCCTGGAGTTGGGATCCCGAGGTGTGAAGCAGTTGCTGGTGGTGCCGATTAGCTTTGTGTCGGAGCACATCGAGACCCTGCAGGAGATCGACATCGAGTATCGGGAACTGGCCCATCGAGCTGGGATTGCCGATTTTCGCCGTGTGCCCGCCTTAAATACCGACCCTCTGTTCATTGCTGGCTTGGCGGCGCTGGTGCGGCCTCATCTGCTCACTCCGGGCTTGGCAGCTCCTGCCTTTGTCCCTGCTGCTGTAGGCGGCTCGCTGCTGGAGCGGTAGGGAAGAACGCCAGGCATTTCATTGTTGCTCTGCTCATTGTTGCTCTGCAACGCTGACGCGACCAGACGAGGACGCTGACTTCATACCCCCAGAAGCGTTCTCCTACCACCCCAGGTGTCTCATCTTCATGGAGTTTTGACTGGGAATGACCCTAAGCCCGAGCGAAGCCTTGCTGACGAAGTGGCTGCTGACCTATTTTTACCAACGGCTGCCTTTCCCCCAAGAGTGGCTGCCGCAGAAAAGCTATTGGGTAGGGGGATCCCTGCGGGATGCTTACCTGGCTTGGCTGCAGGGCCGTGCTGCTGGGGATCCCGCTCGCGACGGTGGGATGGAGTCCTCAGCGTCGGTGGATTTGGACCTGATGTGCGCTGTGGATCCCGTGGGCTGGGCAGCGGCAGTGGCACGGCGGTTGGGGGCAGGCTTTGTGGTTTTGGATCCCGAACGGCAGATTGCCCGCATTGTGTTGGCAAAGTTGACCGTGGACGTGGGGCTGCAGGCGGGATCCACCCCTGAGGAGGATCTGAGGCAGCGGGACTTCACCTGCAATGCCCTGGCCTTGGATCTGCAACGGGAGCAACTGCTGGATCCCACGGGCGGACAAGCCGATATTCGCCAGGGCCGGATGCGCATGGTACACCCCGACAACCTCAGTGCTGATCCGGTGCGGCTGTTGCGGGGTTATCGACAGGCGGCTCAGCTGGGGTTTGGGCTGGATCCAGCTACGCAAGAGGCGATCCGGGAGCGGGCTCCCCTTTTGGCGAATGTGGCGGCAGAACGGGTGCGGGCAGAGATAGTGGCCCTGTTGGAGGCAGGGATCCCCGGGCTGGCTCACCTACAGGGGGCGGTGGCGGCGGGGTTGCTGCAGGCTTGGCTGCCCCACCTGAAACCGGAAAGTCCGGGCTTCCCTCAAGCTCAGGCGGTGTGGGAGTGGGCCGAACGCTGGCGACCGCTGTATCCCCGCACGCTGGCAGAGCTGGCCCAGCCCTTGACATCCTCACGCGAAGGGCGCGGCAGGCTGTTGGCAGTGGTGCTGGCGGCCTTGTTGTGGGATCCGGCAGGAACCAAGGCCTCCGTCCCACTGACACAAACGGCAGAAGGGGTGGAAACCGAGCTGGAGCGGCTGCGCTTCAGCCGGGCAGAAATGCGGGCCATCCAAAAGCTACACCATCTTCTGCCTCAGCTTCAGCTTCTCCTGACGGACTCCCCCACCCCTGCGCAACAGTGGCGGCTTTATCAACAGGCGGGATCCCTGTTCGGTGGCCTGGCGCTGTTGGCGGTGGCTACGGGCGGCGACCCTCAAAAGCTGGAGTCTTGGCTCAAACGCTACGAAGACCCCCAGGATCCCCTGGCCCATCTGGTGCCCCTGCTGGATGGCCGCGATCTGCTGCACAGCTTGGGGGCCAAACCCGGCCCCTGGGTAGGCCAGTTGCTGCAAGACCTCCAGGAGGCGCAGGCTTGGGGGCAGATTCAAACTCGTGCCGAGGCGCTCTCTTTTGCCCGCCGGTGGTGTGGCCAGCAAAAAGACTAGCCGAAGCGATAGCCGAAGCCGCGCACCGTCACCAAATACTCTGGGTTACTGGGATCCAGCTCCAATTTTTCCCGCAGCCAGCGGATATGTACATCGACGGTCTTGCTGTCGCCCATGAAGTCGGATCCCCAGATGCGCTCCAGAAGCTGTTCCCGCGTCCAAACGCGGCGGGGATTGGACATAAACAGCTCCAACAGGCGAAATTCCTTGGGGGAAAAACTCACCTCAACGCCCCGCACCAACACGCGGCACTCCTGGGTAAACATACACAGATCCCCGTAACGGAGCACCGTGGCATCGCTGGCTTGGGCCAGTTGTTGCCGGCGCAACACCGAGCGACAGCGGGCGATCAGCTCCCGCATGCCGAAGGGCTTGGTCAGATAATCGTCGGCCCCCAGTTCCAAGCCCACCACGCGGTCGGTTTCGCTACTTTTGGCCGTCAACATCAAGATGGGAATCGTGTTGCCCTCCCTGCGCAGCAGCCTGCACAGATCCAGACCGTTCAAGCTGGGCAACATCAAATCCAAGATCATCAAATCCAGCCGCTCAACCGTATGCACCATCTCAAGGGCTTGCCGACCATCAGCGGCTTGTAAAACCTGATACCCCTGCTCTTCTAAAGCCAGGGCAACCGTTTCCCGAATGGCATCCTCGTCATCCACCACCAGCAGGGTCTCCAGATGGGGAGCAGCTTCCTTGGCTTGAGGAAGTGGACCGGTCATGGAGAGGGTTGCTTCCATACAGAACTCCGTTGCGCCTGCACGCAAGTGCTCCGCACCGCCGTCACGAACGCGGAAGCGTCACGTAGCGATAACAGCCTCACAGGGTGAGAAGGGCAAGTGCCGCCACCGTCAACAGCAGCCCCCCGATAGGATATCAAACTTCCAGGGCAGGCCAATAAAGAGAACAGGGGCGGACTGATTGCCCAAGGTCTTGAGACGGCGAATGGAACCGAAAGGATTCCAAAAACCTGCAATTCAGGATGATTGATTTAAGATCTCTAATGTGGAGCCGCCCCTACCCACGCCTCATGGTGCTCTGCACCCCTCCCGCGAACGGCAACTCACGCTTTAAGGACTCCGTCCCGCTGTCGCGATTGGCCGGAAACCGGTTATGTCTGCTTCCCCTCCTGCACTCTGGGCCACTGGCGGAGCCATTCTGCGGCTGTTGCGCTGGCACAAGCCGGCAGGGCGACTGATTTTGATGATCCCGGCTCTGTGGGGAGCTTTTTTGGCCGGACGGGGAACACCCCCTTGGCCGTTGGTCGGGATCATCATTTTGGGCAGCCTGGCTGCCAGTGGGGCAGGCTGTGTCATCAACGATCTTTGGGATCGAGATTTGGATCCGCTGGTGGAGCGCACCCGCCATCGCCCGTTGGCCAGTCGGGAGTTGACCGTTGGCGTCGGGATCCTGATGGCGGTGGTGAGTTTGGCCTGTGCGGCAGGGCTGGCGCTGTTTCTCAACCCGGTTAGCTTTGCCCTCTGTGTGGCGGCGGTGCCGGTAATTCTGCTCTATCCAGGGGCCAAGCGGGTGTTTCCGGTGCCGCAGTTGGTGCTGGCTCTGGCGTGGGGATTTGCCGTGCTCATCAGTTGGACGGCGGTGAGCGGCCAAGATGCCAACACCCCCCTGTGGGAAGAGGGGCTGGGCTGGCTGTGGCTGGCCACGGTGTTGTGGACACTGGGATTTGATACCGTCTATGCTCTTGCGGATCGGGAGGACGATGAGCGGGCCGGGATCCATTCCAGCGCCCGTTTTTTCGGGCAGCGGACGCCGACGGCAGTAGGGCTATTTTTTTTGGGCACTGCCATCGCGCTGTTGGGGGTAGGCCTCAGCCTACGGTTGCATGGAGTTTATTTTGTCAGCTTGGCCATCGTCACTGTCCTCTGGGGCCGGCAAACCTGGCAGCTCCACCAAAGGAATGCCTCTCCCACCTTGTACCTGGCCATCTTCGGCCAAAATGTGGTGCAAGGGTTTATTCTGCTGGCGGGGATGATCGGCGGGTCCCTGCTGGCCTGAGGGATCCCCTGGCCTCTCGCATGGCCAGATGCCTCTCTGAAGAACGCCTTGCCCCTCAACCGACGCTGGGGCTGCCTCTTTGGGAAGGGATCCCGACAAATCTCCGGACTGGCAGGAATCGACCCAGGGCCATGGGCAAACGGTAGAATGAGACGATTAATTGCAGGATCCCAGCCTCCGATGGCCCCACTGAGCAGCGGTGAGCCTCCCTATGACATTCTTATTCTCTCAAACGGCCCTGGAGAGCTGACCACCTGGGTGCGTCCGGTGGTGATGGAATTGCGCCAGCAACTGCCTCAGGCACGCCTCTCCCTGGTGCTGTCCCCCTGCCCCCATGCTTCCGGGCAAGAGATGAAGATAGCGCAAGCGTTCGTCGACGTGGATCGGGTGCAGGATCCCGATTTTTTTCTGGCTTTTTTGCTTACCGGCCAAACCGAAGAAGCCTGGGATTGGGCCAAGCGAGGGGTGGTGCTGTTTCTGGGGGGGGATCAGTTTTTTGCCGTCTGGATTGCTCGCCGCTTGCGCTATCGGCTGGTGGTCTATGCTGAGCATCAACCCCGTTGGCGGCCTTGGGTACATGCTTTCGCCGTGCGAACCGAGGCAATCAAACGCCGCTACGATGGCGGACGGCTGCTGGGCCACCCTTGGGCCCACAAAATGCACGTTGTCGGGGATTTGATGGCGGATGGCGTAGCCAGCGCTGTCTATTTGCCGGGGGTGCCCCTTTCCGGCTGGCTTGGCAGCAGATCTCCTGCCGCTGCCTCCAAACCCACGGCAGGCTTTTCTTCCCCAACCCAAGCCTTTGGCCTGCTCCAAGATGCATCTCCCAGCTCCATCGGCGAGGGGGAGCCTGTAAGAACTGCGCCAGAGAGAGTGGGGAACCGCTTCACCGATCGCGTAAGCGGGCCGGAGGCCTTTGAAGAATTGCTACCGCGCGGCTGGCAGCGTCTGAGCGATGAGAACCGCACCCACTATCAGGTGGGGCTGCTCCCAGGCTCCAAGCCAGCCAAGCTCTCCTTGGGGGTGCCATTGGTGTTGGCTGTGGCCGATGAGCTGCGACAGATGCTGCCGAATGTCCGCTTTGTGATCCCGGTGGCCCCAGGACAAACCCCCCAGTCGTTGGCAGCCTATGCCCATCCCAAGCTCAATCCCGATATGGCTTTGATCTATGGCACCTCAGCCATTCTGGAGCAGACCAATCTGGGATCCCAGTTTGTTACCCCCTTTGGCAGCACGGTGCAATTGTGGACAAGCTTCCCTGCCTATTCTGTGCTGGCCAACTGTGATCTCTGTCTGACCACCATTGGCGCCAACACCGCCGAGCTGGCCTATTTGGGGGTGCCGATGGTTGTGGTGATCCCTACCAACAAGCTGGAGGCAATGCGCGCCTGGGATGGGATTCTTGGCCTGTTGACCCGCCTTCCAGGCTTGGGCACTTGGCTGGCCCGCGCCGTCAACAGAATTGCTCTGCGTTGGCTAGGTCACTTGGCTTGGCCGAACATCTGGGCAGGGCGAGAGGTGGTACCGGAGTTGCGGGGCCACTTGCGCCCGGTGGCCGTGGCCGCACAAATGCGAGTTCTGTTGGAAGATCCCCAGCGCCGTCAGCAAATGCAGACAGAACTGCAGCGGCTGGGGGGAAGGCCGGGAGCCGCGCAAGCCATTGGAGAACTGGTGGCTCAGCAGTTGAGTAAAGGCTAGGGCAGAAGGCAATTTGCTTGAGCTCGACCCAGTGGAGAGTTGCGCGAGGAGCTCCCTTGGCGCGATTGGAGATCTCTCCTTGCTGCCGGCAAAAAGTGCTAAAAGGGGAGTGGAGGTTCCTAAACGGAGACCATTCATGCTGACGGAGGCCGAGCAGTCGGCGGTGGAAAGCCCCAAAACGGGGATTCCTCCTAGCGATCCGGAGCCAAAACTGGGGTTCTGGCAGCAATTTTGGGAGGATGTTGATTGTGTCTTCGATCGGGATCCGGCAGCACGCAATCGCTGGGAGGTCATCTTCACTTATCCCGGTGTGCATGCTCTGTTTTTGCACCGCATCGCCCACTGGCTGTGGAAACGGCGCTGGTTTTTCCTAGCGCGGCTGCTCAGCTTCTTGGCTCGTTCTTTCACATTGATTGAAATCCACCCGGCAGCCAAGATTGGGCGGCGCTTTTTCATTGACCACGGCTGTGGGGTGGTGATCGGTGAGACGGCAGAAATTGGCGATGATGTTACCCTCTACCACGGGGTCACCTTGGGGGGTACTTCCTGGAGCAAGGGCAAACGTCATCCCACCCTGGAAAACGGGGTGATTGTCGGCACGGGGGCAAAGATTCTGGGGCCGGTTCGCATTGGGGAAAAAGCTCGTATCGGAGCCAACGCGGTCGTGATTCAGGATGTAGCTCCCGGCATGACGGTGGTTGGGATCCCAGGCCGTGCGGTCATCCCGCCCCATCAGCGCCGCATCCCCGCCCATGGCATTGACCTGGATCACCATCTCATGCCTGACCCAGTGGGACGGGCTATCGAACAGTTGCTGCACCGTATCCAAGATCTGGAAGCCCAGGTGGCCCGCCTTAACCGGGAGCGGGAACAGGTCCGGCAGGATCAGGTGAGAGGCGAAGCAGAATATTCCTGATCCGTCCTGCTGATGCGAACGATCTGAAGATTTGTCTGAACCAGGTGGCTGGACAAGAGGGTCCAGCTTTCGGGGTATGCTGTGAGAGCGCTGGGCTGGGTATCCCGGCCAGCTTTTTCCTCTGGGCCCTTCTCTACTGGATAACGCCTCCAATGCCCCTTGCTACTGCGCAACGCTGTCGCGAACAGGATTCTGTACCGTTGGCTTTGTTGAGTGTATCCGACAAAACCGGACTGATCCCGCTGGCCCAGTCCCTCGTGCAAGAGCATGGCTTTCAACTGCTCAGCAGTGGGGGAACCGCCAAGGCGCTCTCAGAAGCTGGGATCCCGGTCACCCCTGTCTCTGCCCACACTGGCGCGCCGGAAATCTTGGGGGGAAGGGTGAAGACGCTGCACCCCCGCATCCACGGCGGCATTTTGGCCCGCCTGGAATGCAGCGAAGACCGGGCAGACCTAGAGGCGCTGGGGATCCCTCCCATCCAACTGGTGGTGGTCAACTTCTACCCTTTTGAACAGACAGTGGCCCAGGCAGGAGTGTCTCTGGAGGAAGCTTTTGAGCAGATCGATATCGGCGGGCCCACTTTGGCGCGGGCGGCAGCCAAAAATTATCCCTACGTTACGGTGCTGACGGATCCCAGCCAATACCCTCGGTATTTGCAACTGCTCTCCGGGGCCTATGGGGAAACAGAGCGGCTGGCGTTTCGCTTCCAGTGTGCTCGTCGGGCCTTTGAGCAGGTGCTGGCCTACGACCGCGCCATCGTCACCTACCTGGCTCGCCTGGAGCTAGCAGGTCCCTCCCAGTCCTCCGCAGCTGCCGCTGAAGACAGGTTTCAACTGCAAGGGATCCTGTGGCAACGCCTGCGCTACGGGGAAAATCCCCATCAAGCTGCCACTTGGTATGTGACGGATCCGGCTGCCCCCGGCTGGCACCGGGCTAAGCAGTTGCAGGGGAAGGAGCTGAGCTACAACAACCTGCTGGATCTGGAGGCGGCCCGTGCCCTGGCGGCAGAGTTAACCTTGTTACTCCGCAATGCTGATGCGACGCGGCCCACTGACGGGAAGGGCTCTGTGTCTTCTGGCTCTGCTCGGAGGGAGTTCTTGCAACCTGAACAAGCGGTGGCGGTGGTGGTTAAGCACAACAACCCCTGCGGGGTGGCCATTCGCCCATCGCCGGCTGCCGCCCTCGAGGCTGCCCTGGCTGCTGATCCAGTTTCGGCCTTTGGGGGCATCGTCGCCCTCAACCAACCCTTGGACGCAGAGACCGCCCGACGGCTGGTGGAGCCTTTTTTGGAGTGTGTGGTGGCTCCCGATTGCACTCCAGAAGCGGCTGAGCTACTGTCAGTCAAAAAGAACTTGCGGGTCTTGATCTTGCCGGACTTGTGTGTGGGGCCTGCCCAAACAATCCGCACCCTGGCCGGGGGCTTTCTGGTGCAAGACGCCGATTCACCTGTTGCTCTGCAACGCTGTCGCGACCAGGAACCGACGCAAACCGACAGCCCCCCTTCTTGGCAAGTGGTCACCCAGCGCCAGCCCACACCGGAGGAGTGGGCGGATCTGGAATTTGCCTGGATAGTCTGCAAACATGTGAAATCCAACGCCATTGTCGTCGCCAAGCAGAGGCAGACGCTCGGCGTCGGAGCCGGACAAATGAATCGGGTGGGAGCAGCGGAGATCGCTCTCCAGCAGGCGGGATCCCAAGCAGCAGGAGCTGTTTTGGCCAGCGATGGCTTCTTCCCCTTTGCCGACAGCGTGGAGATGGCTGCCCAAGCAGGGATCCGCGCCATCATCCAGCCGGGGGGGAGCATCCGCGATGCCGATTCCATTGCTGCTGCCAACGCTGCCGGTATTGCCATGGTTTGCACCGGCATACGTCACTTTCTGCACTGAGCCCGCCTTTCTGCTCAAGAGAGAAATCTTCCCAAGAGAGACAAAGAGTAGGGAGTATCCTCAACTTTAGGGCAACCCCCAAGCTCTGGCCCGCTCTGCCAGCCAGCCCTCAGCCCGCAAATTCTCCAATTCTCGGCGCACCCGCAGCCGCAATTCGGCGTGCTGCAGCCCCTTGGGCATGGCAATGCCCAGCCCCACCGTTGCCAAGGGGGATCCCAGAAATTGAAACTGTTGCTCCGCAGCGCTTTCGCGACGGGGATGCTCTGCTAGCCACCCTGCCAGCACCGAGCGATCTGCTGCCCACCCCTGCACCGCCCCTTTCAGGAGCAGTTCCGCCCCTTCTCGGTAGGAATCGACAGGCACCAACTCCACCCCTGGCAGGTATCGATTCAGCAGGGGAATGGCGCTGGAACCGCGCAAGACTGCAACGCGACCGCCCCGCAAGTCCGACCAGCTTTCCCAGTTGTGGGAACGAGCCACAACCAAGCTGGGGCCATCCTGATAGTAAGCAGAAGTGAACTCCACCTGGCGCGCCCGATCCGGGGTAATGCCGATCTGAGCAATGGCCAAATCCACCTGGCCGTCAGCCAGCACCTGCAGCCGCTCTACATTCGAGACCGGCACCAACTCCACAGCCTCTGCCGAGCCCAACAGCCGGGATCCCAGCTCACAAGCCAGCTCGATCTCAAACCCCTGCAGATCCCCTTGGGGAGTGCGAAACCCCAGCGGCCTCAAGTTGTCTTTTACGGCAACGCGCAGCCGTCCAGAATCCACAATCTCCGGCCAAGGACGAGCCACAGTAGGGATCCCTCTCCCCAGGCAGGCGAGGGCCAGAATGGCTGCCAGGAAGGACTTCTGGATAGCCGTCGGAACCTCCTCAGGAGGCGCGAGACTGGCGCGCTGCCTCCACCACCTGGGTAAAGGCCTCTGGATCCAGGAAAGCCAAGCGGGCCAACATTTTGCGGTTGAGCTGGATATTGGCTTTTTTGAGACCATCGATGAACTCGTGGTAACGCAGGCCCTGGGCACGGGTGGCCGCGTTGATGCGGGTAATCCATAGGCGACGAAAATCCCGCTTCTTGCGGCGGCGATCCCGGTAGGCGCTGCGCAAAGCCTTCATCACCTGCTGGTTGGCGGTGCGGAACAGCTTTGAACCAGCTCCCCGAAAGCCTTTGGCCAGCTTGAGGATCTTTTTGCGGCGCTTGCGGGCGACATTGCCCCGTTTGACTCTCATGGCAGTAACTCAATAGGAACTTGAACAAACTCAAACTGAAGGGTAGAAGCACTCCGTCCTGCTAACGGGATCGGAACTGCTGTCGCCAATGCCAGCCCCTGAAATCTTCTTGCCGGCGCGAGCGGGATCCCGGCTAGTGGGTGTTGGGCAACATCAGGCGCACATTGACCACATCCCGCTTGTCCACCAGGGCCACACCGGCCAATTTGCGTTTGCGCTTGCTGGTTTTGTGCTCCAGCAAGTGGTTGTGCCCGGCCCTGCGACGCATAAACTTGCCGCTGCCGGTCAGGCGGAAGCGCTTGGCTGCTGCCTTGCGGGTTTTGATTTTGGGCATGATGACAACCCCAGAATATGCGGGGCCAGAGCTAAAGGTCACAGCTTTCTAGGATAAGCCATAGAAGAACAAGAGGGCAAATGCCAAGGTTCGTCCCGCTGAGGCAAGGGAAAGGGGTCGAGAAACTCTCAGGAGACTGAGTTTTGAGGCTCCAGCAGCAGCACTTGCCAGCGCAGCAAGCGTTGCAGTTGCTCAAAGCTCAGGGGGCACTCTAGGCCAGCCTGGATCTCTTGGACGGTGCGGATCCCGTCCACCTGTTGGAGAAAGGCGAAGGCTTCTTCGCTCAGGGAGATGGCTTCGTAAGCATAGTTGAAAATGCTCCGCCCCGGCCACAGGCCCAGACAGGGGCTGAGGTGGGCAATGGTTGATGCTACACTTTCCGGGCTTGTCCATTCCCAGCAGCGGATGGGGGGCTTGCCGAGAAACAGCTCGTAGTGGGCTACCACCGGATCCAGCAGCTCGATCAGGCGATAGCGTTCCGGTTCCGGCAGCTGAGCCGCCTGAGCCAGCAGGGCCTCGTCCTGGCCCAACACCCGTTCCAGCCGCCAAAACTCCGGGTTGGAAAAGCGCAGAAACTGCAGTCCGGAAGCCCGGATTAATTCAAACAGAGTCTCGATGGTGTAGTCCACTTCCTGGGGGTGCAGGTACATATCGGCGAAGCATTCGTCGTCCACGTTCTCGATGGCCCAGCGGGCCCGTTCTTGCTGCTGGATGCGGTTGGTTTCCGGCAAGATCTCGAAAAGGCGGCGGCCCACCTGGAGACCCCTCTGCAATTGCTCCGCCGAGGCAAGGGTCTGGTGTTCAGAACCCGTTACCAGCAGGCGGATGGCCTTTTGCATGAGGCGGATTTCGTGGCGGCCCAGCTCACCATACACAAACAGGTGCAAGAGCCCGCCGGGAGCCAATTTGCCGGCCAAAGCCTGCAGCCCCGCTAGCGGATCGGGCAGGTGGTGGAGCACGCCCACGCAGTTGATGAAGTCAAACTGCCCCGGCAGCTGGTCGATGTCGTAGACGTTGAGCTGGCGAAACTGCACCGGCGGTGCCTGGGAAGCCCGACAACGGGCCTCGGCGATTTCCAGGGCGCGGCTGCTCAGATCAAAGGCCCAGATTTCTGCGTTGGGGTTTTGGTGGGCAATGTATTCCGTTCCCACTCCCGAGCCACAGCCGGCATCCAGAATGCGCACCTTGCGCCGACCCGGATGGGATCCCGTACAAAAGGCATGGGCCTGGGGCCAGCTCCAGCGCCAATTCCACCCTGGCGGGGGAACAGTGCCGACGGGCTGCGGGGGGAAGGGGTAGAGCTCGTAGAGCTGCCGCACTTGGTTGAGGACTTGTTCGGCGCTGGGGGAGTTGGGCTGCATGGGCTATCTGTTGGCTGGCTCGGTTACCAGCAAGACTATAGTGACAATATCCCTCCTAAAGCTCCTGCTGGGCCCACTGTCATGAAAGTGCTCCGCACTGCCAGCGCAAAAACTTCTTCTCATCCTCTGCAAACTGGCCTCACCTTCGACTGGATCAGGCTGACGGCTGAGCTCAAAAAGATTCTGGATCCCCAGCGGGTGATCAGCAAGCCGGAGGAGCTGCTGGTTTACGAATGCGATGGGCTGGTCAGCTACCGGCAAAGGCCGGCGCTGGTGGTGCTGCCCCGCACAACAGAAGAGGTGGCGCAGGTGGTGAAGCTGTGCAGCCGCTACGGGGTGCCCTTCGTGGCGCGGGGATCCGGTACGGGCCTCTCAGGGGGAGCCCTGCCGGTGGAAAATAGCGTCGTCATCGCCACCACCCTGATGAAGCAGATCCTGGAAATCGACCTGGACAACCGCTGCATGGTGGTGCAGCCGGGGGTTATTAACACTTGGATTACCCAGGCCGTGGCCGCCCAAGGCTACTTTTATGCGCCGGATCCCTCTAGCCAGTCGGTTTGCTCCATCGGAGGTAATGTGGCGGAGAACTCCGGCGGTGTCCACTGCCTCAAGTACGGCGTAACAGCCAACCACATTCTCGGCCTGACGGTGGTGCTGCCGGATGGGGAGGTGGTGTGCTGGGGAGGCAAGATCTCGGAGATGCCCGGCTACGACTGGGTGGGGCTGTTTGTGGGATCCGAGGGCACCCTGGGCATTGCCACCGAGATTACCCTGCGCTTGCTCAAGGCCCCGGCTCAAGTGCAGGTTTTGCTGGCAGACTTTGACAGTGTGGAAGCGGCGGGATCCACCGTCTCCGACATCATTGCTGCCGGGATCATCCCCGCCGGCCTGGAGATTATGGACAACTTCAGCATCAATGCCGTGGAGGATGTGGTGCAGTTGGGCTACTATCCGCGGGATGCGGCGGCCATTTTGTTGGTGGAGGTGGATGGGCTGGAACTGGAGGTGGAAGAAGCCAGCCAACAGGTGAGGGCGCTGTGCTTCAAAAATGGGGCGCGACAGGTGCAAGTCGCATCCGACCCGGAAGAGCGGGCGCGGGTGTGGAAAGGACGTAAGGCAGCATTTGCCGCCATGGGCAAGCTCAGCCCCAACTACTATGTTCAGGATGGGGTGATCCCCCGCAGCCAGCTAGCCTTTGTCTTGAAGGAAATCGAGCGCCTCAGCCGTGAGTACGGTTATCCGGTGGCCAATGTGTTTCACGCTGGCGACGGCAATCTGCACCCCTTGATCCTCTACGACGAGTCGGTGCCGGGATCCCTGGAGCAGGTGGAGAAACTGGGGGGCGAGATCCTTAAGCTCTGCGTGCGCTTGGGGGGCAGCATCTCCGGCGAACATGGCATCGGAGCAGACAAACGCTGCTACATGCCGGAAATGTTTACGCCTGCGGATCTGGAGAGCATGCAATGGGTGCGGCAGGTGTTCGACCCCCAGCACATCGCCAACCCCGGCAAGATCTTTCCCACCCCCCGCACCTGCGGTGAGTCAGCCCACGCCCACAGCCAACCAGAATGGCAAGGGATCCCAGTCTTTTGATTTTGAAAGTTTGAAGGTGCTCCGAACCGCTGGCGTGATGGGAATAGCCCTCAGGCTGGGATCAGCCGGCTTGGCGTTGCTGCTGCAGCTCGGCAAAGGCTCGACAGAAGTCTTCCTGTTGGATGACCAGGGTTTTGGCATCCACCGTCTCGGAAGTGGCGCGGTGGCGGCGGATGGCGGCAATGGCGGCGCGGTTGCTGAGCAGGGCCAGGTCGGCACCACTCCAACCTTCGGTCTGCTCGGCCCACCCCTGTAAGTCCACATCAGGCCCCAGGGGACGCTTGCGGTTGTGAACGGCCAAAATTTCCCGTCGCCCGCTGCGATCCGGCAGCTCCACGCTCAGGTGCAGCTCCAACCTGCCGGCCCGGGTGAGGGCGGGATCCAAACTGGCCTTGCGGTTGGTGGCGGCCACCACCAATACCCCTTGGCTGGGGCGGATCCCATCCAGCTCTGCCAGCAGCTGCCCCAGAACGCGGTCGCTGACCCCACTATCCCCGGAGTAGCTTCCCCGCGCCGGGGCGAGGGTGTCGATCTCGTCGATGAAGATGACACAGGGGGCGCATTGGCGGGCGCGGGCAAAAAGTTCCCGTACCGCCTGCTCGGAGGATCCCACCCATTTGCTCAAGAGCTCCGGGCCGGAGACGGCAATGAAGTTAGCCTTGGCCTGGGAAGCGATGGCTTTGGCCAACAGGGTTTTGCCAGTGCCAGGGGGGCCGCTGAGGAGGATGCCCTTGGGCGCTTGGGCCTGAGCCTGCTCGTACAACTCAGGGTGCAGCAGGGATCCCTCGATGGCCTCTTGCAAAATCTGCTTGGCGTGCTCCAGGCCGCCAATTTGATCCCAGCTCACCTGCGGGGATTCAATCTCCACCGAGCGCAGCACCGCCGGCTTCACCTGTTGCAGAGCCTGTTGAAAATCCGCTGCGGTTACCGTCAGGGACTCGGGGATGGGGGATCCCAAATCGGGCACCTGCCGCCGCAAAGCCGCATAGGCTGCTGCCTGGCACAGGCCCCGCAGATCTGCCCCCACAAAGCCCAGCGTCTGATCCGCCAGGCTGTCCAGATCCACATCCTCCGCCAAGGGCATGCCGCGGGTGTGGATGGCCAGGATCTCCCGCCGCCCCTCCCGGTCCGGCACCTTGAAGATCACCTCCCGATCAAAGCGCCCCGGTCGCCGCAGAGCCGGATCCAGAGCCTCGGGCCGGTTGGTGGCTGCCAGCACCACGATCCCCTTTTGGGCCACAAACCCGTCCATCAGCCCCAGCATCTGGGCCACCAGGCGTTTTTCCACCTCCCCCTCGACGGTGGCGCGGTTGGGCACTAGGGCATCGATTTCGTCAATAAACACCAGACAGGGAGCCGATTTGGCTGCCTTTTCAAACAGTTGCCGCAGGCGCGCCTCCGCCTCGCCGTAGTACTTGCCGATCAGCTCCGGGCCGACAATGGCGATGTAGTTCACCCCCAGGCTCTCGGCCAGGGCGCGGGCCGTCAGGGTTTTGCCGGTGCCGGGGGGGCCTACCAACAACACGCCGCGGGGCGGATCCAACCCCAGCTTGGCCAGCAGATCGGGCCGCTTGAGGGGGATCTCCACCATCTCCCGCAGCGCTTGGAGCTGTTCCCTCAGTCCCCCCACATCCTTGAGGCGTGGCCCAGCCCAAGACTCTGGGCGGTCGGCAGAAGTTGCTGGCGGGTCGGGCACAGCGGCCTTGGACGGTTCCTGGAAGCGAACCGCAGACATCACTTGGGGCTCGCTGCTCCAGGGGGGATCCCCCGTTTGGGCAGGGCTGCGGCGGCGGGGGATGGAGCCGGAAGGGGGAATAGAACTGCCCAGAGGACGGGCCTGGATGCGGACTTCGGTTCGCAGCTCTCCACTTTGCTTTTTCTCGTCCAGCTTCTGAGCCAGCTCGATCAACTGCTCAATGCCCTGTACAAAGTCACTTAAATTGGCCATAGCCGGGATTTTCCATCCACACAAGTTATCTGCAAATTGACCCGCCAGAGGTGCTAACTCATCCCCTGCCTGGCCAGCTCAGGTGAGGAGAGTTCCACGGCTAGATGCTCAGTATGATACCCTTCACTGCGGCTGCCGTCGGTGTTGGGCAAGGAGAATCTGCTCTCGGATCCAGCCCAGCCAGGGCTCCAGCCCGTCACCCGTCTTGGCAGAAAGACAAAAAATCGGCACAGAAGGGTTGATCTCGCGGATATTGGCCTGGATCCGATCCAAATCCACCTCCAACACAGGAACCAGATCCACTTTGGTGATCAGCAGACAATCCGCCTCTCGAAACATGATTGGGTACTTGAGAGGCTTGTCTTCCCCTTCTGTGACGCTGAGTAGTGCTACCTTGGCGTGTTCCCCCACCTCAAACTCCGCCGGGCAGACCAAGTTGCCGACATTTTCCACCAGCAGCAAATCCAGTTGTTGGGGATCCAGCAGTGCTTCCAATTGCTGCAAGCCCCCGGCCACCATGGCCGCATCCAAATGACAGGCCCGCCCCGTGTTGATGGCAATCACCGGGATCCCGTAGCGACGCAACCGCTCCGCGTCCAGTTGGGTCGTCATGTCTCCCTCGATCACCGCCAGGCGCAGCGAGCCGGCAAGAGCGACCACGGTTTTCTCCAGCAAAGACGTCTTACCCGCCCCCGGCGCGCTCATGAGGTTCAGACAGGTTACTGATACATTTACGCTGAACACTGCTGAACATCACTGTTCAACTATGCAGCGATAGCATTCTGTTTGTTTCCAAACAGAATGGCGGTATCCCGCAAAGCTTTGAGTAGAATACCCAAAGCGCAGTTTCCGTGTCGTCTTACTACCAATTTTCTGCTTTGCTTTGGCTACCATGTTGGCAGACTCGAAAGTAAACAGAAAGATCAACTGGTAGTAATCCGTACTGAACATATTATACATTATTTTCAGTATAGTTGAGCTTATTATTGACTAGAGTCATGCTCCCCAGGCATCAAAATGCTCCCGGTTGTGGTCGGCCTGGTGTTGATTGGCGTGGAGCAGGTTAATCCCCAGATCCAAGACTTGGTGCATGGCACAACCCGTGTTGCGGTTGAGGAGAAAACGCTCTAGCTGCGGAAAGAGCTGGATTCGGCCACCGTAGGGGTGGGAGAAGGGCCGACGGAGAGTTTACGCACCTCGGAGCAGAAAGAAGCCATGCTGAAGCCACCGAACCGCTTGACAGTGCTGGCCCGCAGGCGCAAGTTGGGGCTGGCAAACCAAATGCGCTCTTCCGACTCAGTCATCTCATACTGGGTGTAAAGGGTAAGGGCGCCATCGGATCCCATGACATAGGTACCGGCCACCGGTACTTTCTCAGCGTAGCCCTGATCCCGCAGCAACTGCCCGCGCATGGGATCGGTCTCATCGGGGATAGGTACCAGCACCACGTCTCCCTTGTACTCTTCGTTGTCCCACTCCTGCTCGCCATCCCACCGCACCCGCGCTGCTCCCACAGCTCGTCGGGGATCCACCCTGAACAACTCGCAAACCCGGATGACTGCTGGATCGGTTGCCGCAAGGGTGGCAATTTGTAGCCGCGACCTCCCACCCTCAGAGCGGCGAAAAGCCAAGTGATGGCTGGTGCGTTGGCACATCCACTCCCCAGCACTGAGGGCGAAAAACTCCATTACGGTCATCATGGCCGACGCGGATCCTCATCGATGGAACAGGGTTTGCCGATCTTAGCTTGCAGAGCAACTCAACGATTTAGCTAACGGTGGTGCGGGGGCAATCAGTCCTGCACTCTACCCGCAGGGTGAGCACCGGGATACAGGGATCCCCACCATACCCCTGAGCGAAATCTGTAGCAAAACCTACTTATGCTGGTGTAACCTACAAGCACCGGATTGATCC
>NZ_JBSSCZ010000036.1:0-27277 GCF_054060215.1 Thermostichus sp. OS-CIW-30
AGGTTCTGGGGCGCCGGGGCTGGGTGGCCTTGTGGCGCTTTACTACCCTATCCCCACCCCCACCACCCCGTCAAGATATCCAACCCAAAATTTTTGGCAAGTTTTTGGCGAGAATAGCAGGGAAAAGAAGAAATAAAACTGTTTGAATATTGACATTCTGACTGCAGAGTTAATAAGATGGTTGCGAGGGTCAGGTTTCGGAGAAACTGTGATGCTGACTTTGCGCAAGCGGGAAGAGAGGGGTCATGTCAAGCTCAGTTGGCTTGATACTTACCACTCATTTTCTTTTGGAGAGTACTACGACCCTCGCTACATGGGCTTCCGGGCTTTGCGGGTGATTAACGATGACCGAATCAGCCCGAGTGCTGGCTTTCCGACCCATGGGCACCGGGACATGGAGATCGTTACCTATGTTTTGGAAGGGATCCTTGAGCATAAAGACAGCTTGGGCACGGGATCTGTGATTCGTCCTGGTGAAATTCAACGGATGACGGCAGGCACAGGGATCTGGCACAGCGAGTACAACTACTCGGCAGATGAGGAGGTTCATCTGCTGCAAATTTGGATTTTGCCGGAGCAGGAAAACCTGGAGCCCAGCTATGAACAAAAAGCGACGGGTTTGACAGAGCATCCCAATGAGTTTTGTTTAGTTGCCTCTCGAGATGGGCGCCAGGGATCCGTGATTGTGCATCAGGATGTGAATCTCTACGCGGGGTTGATTGAGCCGGGACACACCATCTGCCAATATTTGGATGAGAAGCGCTACGGATGGCTGCAGATAGCTCGGGGCGATGTGACCCTGGATGGCTTGTTTTTGCGAGAAGGAGATGGCGTGGCTATTGCTAGGGAAAGCGAGCTCAACCTTTTCAGTGAAGAAGGGGCTGAGGTGCTGCTGTTTGATTTGGCCTGAGGATGACTTTTGGCTGAATTCTGGCTGTTTGCCTTGAGCTTATAGTCGTTTTAGGCTGGGGTGAAGCGACTGAACTGCTGAGAAGAGCCTTCTGGCTCCGTACATTCAACGTTTTAGGCGCGGGTGCAGTGTCCTAGTTGGAATCGAAATGACCATAAGTCTTTTGGGATCTCAACTTTTTCTTCTGCTTTCAAGTACTTTCAGGAGGAGAAGTGGATCCCTTCTTCGAGGTTTTGCTGAGTGAATTGAGAAAGAACTTGCTGCCAAAGGTGGCCAGTCTGGGATCCCTTTCCCTTGACGTGTAGAAGGCGGGCTCCTTCCTGCTGGGGATGGGGCTGTAGGCGCAGCCAGAGGTAGGTCGCAGGCAGATGGCGGAGGTACTGGGGCCACTCAATAGCGGTGATCCCACCTTGGCTCCAAAGTTCTTCTAGCCCTAGGTCTTCTAGGAGTGTGAATTCTTTCCCACCGGCGCGAGCGGCAGAAGAGGTCTCTAGGCGGTAGAGATCGCAATGGAAAAGAGGGATCCGTCCGGTGTGGTATTCCTGCACCAGCACGAAGGTGGGGCTGTCGATGGGTTCAGGGATCCCCAAGCCCTGCCCTAGTCCCTGCACAAAGGTGGTTTTGCCGCTGCCCAGATTACCTTCGAGAAGAATGACCAAGCCGGAAGTGGAGCCGAGGCTGCGGCTGGGAGGGGGAGATTTTTGTTGACCTGAAGGGGCGAGGAAGCCAAGGGCGGCTTGAGCTACGAGGGCCCCTAGTGATTGGGTAGCAGCGGCGGATGGCAGCAGCAGAGGGGAGGCTTGCTGCCAGAGCTCTTCATTCTGTTCGCTGGCCATGGCTTACAACTCCTTTGGGGCGGGGATCCCAGGCGAGGAAGTTGCCTCGTTTGGGTGAACAGAAACGCGTTTGGGAGCTGTCAAGATTGCGGCCAGGCCTGCTCCAATGAGCAACAGGCTCACCCCCTGCGCCACCCGCAGGGATCCCAGCATGAGGCTATCGGTGCGCAGGCCTTCGATCCAGAAGCGCCCCAGGCTGTACCCCACCAGGTAGAGGCCCAAGAGGGTGCCGGGGGGAAGCTGGCGCCGGTAGCTTAAAAAGAGCAGGAGCCCGAAGAGACCAAAGTTCCAGAGGGATTCGTACAAAAAAGTGGGATGGACGCGCGATCCATCAGGCAGCTGCAGTTGTACCCACAGAGGGCTATCCGGAGGCAACACCTTTCCGTAGGCTTCATTGTTGAAGAAGTTGCCCCAACGTCCGATCCCCTGACCAAGGCTGAGGGAGGGAACAAGGCAATCGGCTAGCAACCAAAAACTCAGCCGGTGCCGCCGGGCGAACAGGTAAAGCGCCGCACTGCCGCCGATCAAGGCACCGTGAATGGCAATGCCCCCCTGCCAGAGGGCCAAGACCTGCCACCAAGGGCCATCTCGATAGCGTTCCCACTCAAAGGCCACATAGTACAGGCGAGCAAGGGGCAGGGATCCAACCACCAACCACACCAGCAGATCAGGCATGGAACTGGGGGGAAGGCCACGCCGAGCTGCCAGATGGCGAGCCAGGAGCAAGCCCAACACCATTGCCAGGCCGATCAATAAGCCATACCAGCGCAGGCTGAGCGGCCCCCAACTAAACACAACCGGGCCGGGGGATTGTAAGACCAAAGTCATGACCGTGGGGACATTCCTGAGCAGATCCCTTTAGCCCACTCTACCCGCTCTGCAAGGCTATGCAGAAGACCTGCCCTCACCCCCAGCCCCTCTCCCAGAGGGAGAGGGGAGTTAGGAACCGAGGCAAGGTACGAGCTGACTGCAGTTGGAGGGAGAGGGATCCGCTCAGAGCAAGGCGACAATGTTAGAATGCAGGCTCGATTTTCCACCACGACTCCTGGGGGGGATGCGGGTTATGGCCCGGAAAGCCGTTGCTGTGAACACTGCTGATGACTCGGACAAATTGAAGTCAGAAAAACGCAAAGCCCTGGAGCAGGTGTTAAGCCAGATCGAGCGGAATTTCGGCAAAGGGGCAATCATGCGCCTGGGAGATGCCACCCAGATGCGGGTGGAGACCATACCCAGTGGGGCCATCACCCTCGACTTGGCCTTGGGCGGAGGTTACCCAAAAGGGCGGATTATCGAAGTCTTTGGGCCGGAATCTTCTGGGAAAACTTCAATTGCCCTACATGCCATCGCCGAAGTGCAAAAACAAGGGGGAACGGCAGCTTTTGTGGATGCGGAACATGCGCTGGATCCCACTTACGCAGCAGCTTTGGGGGTTGATATTCAAAACCTGTTGATCTCCCAGCCGGACACGGGGGAGGCCGCCCTGGAGATCGTCGATCAGTTGGTGCGCTCTGCGGCTGTGGATATTGTGGTGGTGGATTCGGTGGCAGCGTTGGTGCCCCGTGCCGAGATCGAGGGGGATATGGGAGACGCCCATGTGGGATTGCAGGCCCGCCTGATGAGCCAAGCGCTGCGCAAGATTGCCGGAAATGTCAGCAAAACCGGATCCATCGTTCTTTTCTTAAACCAATTGCGCTCCAAAATTGGCGGCATAGGCTATGGCCCCCAGGAGACCACCACCGGCGGCAATGCCCTTAAGTTTTATGCGTCGGTGCGGCTGGATATTCGCCGCGTTCAAACCCTGAAAAAAGGTGCGGAAGAATACGGGATCCGAGCGCGGGTCAAGGTGGTGAAAAACAAAGTTGCCCCCCCTTTCCGGCGGGCAGAATTTGACATCATTTTCGGCCAAGGGATCTCCAACATCGGCTGCATCATCGATCTGGCAGATGAGATGGGCATTCTCAAGCGGCGCGGCTCTTGGTACAGCTACAAGGAGGAAAATGTTGCCCAAGGAAGGGACAATCTGGTTGTCTACTTGAAGGAAAACCCAGAGCTCCTAGCGGAGGTGGAAGCGGCTGTGCGGGAGAAACTTTCTGCGGGGGTGACGGTTTCCGCCAGCCGGCCGGCAGCGATGGAGGAGGGAGAGCAGGAAGAGAATGAGGATGCGGTCTTTGTAGAGGAAGAGTTTTGAGGGAGCAGCTAGCTGTTCAGGGAGCGCTTCCTGAGCGAGATCGCCGCTGGCGCAGGGCCTCGTAGAGCAACAACCCCCCCGTCATAGCGACGTTCAGAGATTCGACACCCTCGGCCATCGGGATCCGCACCTGGGCATCGGCCTGTTGGATAGTCGCTTCCCTCAGGCCAGCCCCTTCGTTGCCCAGGAGAAAAAGGGTAGGGCGGGTGAGATCTTGATCCCAGTAGCAGTTTGCTGTGGGGGAGAGGGTAGCAGCCAAGACTTGGATCCCGTGGCAACGGCAGCTCTGGATCCAGGCGGCTAGGTCGGGCACGACTTGGGGCGGACGGCGAAACCACTGGCCGGCAGAGGCCCGCAAGACTTTGGGGTTTTCGGGATCGACGCTGTCTGCGCTTAGCCAAAGGCCGTCGGCTCCTGCGGCGGCCACGACTCGGATTAGGGATCCCAAATTGCCTGGATCTTGCAGCGTTTCCACCACAAGGCCCAAACGTAACTTGGACAGGGGGGGAGAGGAAATCTGCCAACTGACGGCCACGGCCACAGCTCCTTCGGGAGACTCGGTGGTACAGAGCGCTGCCATGACTTCTGAGCTGACGGGTTGCCGCCGTAGGCCCTTGGGCAGATCGGCCAGCAGGTGAGGGTGACGGCTGGCCCAGTCGGGCGTGTAGCAGAGGGCTTGCAAAGGCCAGCCGACCCGCAGGGCTTCTTCGATGAGATGGGATCCCTCCACCAAAAAGGCGCCCTGTTCCCGCCGGCCTTTGCTGCGGTGCAACTGCCGCAACTTGCGGATCCAGGGGTTTTTCGGACTGGTCAGCAGCTCAGAAGCCATGTGGCAATGGTTAAGGTACTCCCCAAGTCTTCGGCGTTGCTGCCCTCACCCCCAGCCCCTCTCCCAGAGGGAGAGGGGAGTTAGTAACCGGAGCGGCGCAGCCGTTGGATAAAAAATCCATCCCGATCCTGCCGGTGGGGCCAGATGAGCAGGGGATCCCCTTCAGCAGCCCAATTGGGGTGGCTGTCGAGAAAGGCTTGAATGATCTCCTCGTTTTCGGCAGGATGCAGCGTACAGGTGGCGTACACCAACACTCCGCCCGGCTTAAGCCAACGGGCTGCCACCTGCAGAAGCTGAGCTTGCAGGTGGGCCAATTCAGGGATCCGCTCTGGAGTCTGCCGCCAGCGAGCGTCAGCATGGCGGTGCAAGGTGCCTAGGCCGGAGCAGGGGGCATCCAGCAGTACGCGGTCAGCACTCTGCCAGGGGGGCAAGGGGGCAGGGGGTAAGGACTCCGTCCCGCTGACGCGATCGGCAGCAGCGCTCAGGGATAACAGGTCGATGGCCAGGGGACGGATTGAGCTCAAGCCCAGGCGCTGCCTATTTTCCTCCAGGCGCCGCAGACGGTGGGGGTGGCGATCCAAAGCCCAGATTTCCCCCCGATCCTGCATGTGTTGGGCTATTTGGGTGGTCTTGCCGCCCGGAGCAGCGCAGCAGTCGATCACCCGCTCCCCTGGCTGGGGATCCAGCCAATGCACCACCTGCTGGGCACTGGCATCTTGAACGCTCCACCAACCCTGGGCAAAGCCGGGCAGGGCCGTGATGTCGCCGGCATGATCCTGAAGTCGCAAGGCACCCGGCACCTCGGAGATGGGGAGGGCAGGGATCCCGGCTGCTGCCAAGGCTTGAATGACTTTATTCACATCTGCCCGCAGTGGGTTGACCCGCAAATCCAGGTGGGGTGGCTGATTAAACCAAGCACACAACTGCTCCGTTTCCACCGGCCCCAGGCGCTCCCACCATAGGCTCACCAACCAGTCGGGAAAGCTGTGCCGGATCCCCAAAGCCTGAATTGGGTCGGCTGGCAGAGTGTCCTCGAGGGGCTTGAGGGGATCCTTCTCTGGCTGATCCAACACTTGCCGCTGGTAGGCGCGCAAGATGCCGTTCACCACCCCTGTCAGGGATCCCAGCCCCATCTGGCGGGCCAATTCCACGCTGGTATGGATGACAGCACTGGCCGGGATCTGATCCAAAAAAGCCAGTTGGTAGAGGCCGAGATGCAAAATCAGTCGCAAATCGGGGGGCTGCTTGTGGGCAGGACGCTGGGCAAGGCAATCGATCAAGGCATCGAGGGTGCGGCGACGGCGGGTAATGCCATACACCAGCTCGCTGACCAGATGCCGGTCGGCGGGGATCAGGCTGCTGTTGGCCAACAAATGCCCCAGAACCAGGTCGGCATAGGCGTTTTGGCGCTCGATTTTCTGCAGAGCCAACAGAGCCAGTTGGCGCGCGTTCATAGTCATCTCAGGATGTTCTCCCATCGCGTCAGCGGTGTGGAGCACTTTAGGGTCTAGAGATCCAGATCTCCGCTGGAGCAAGGCCGCTCCCAGGCGATACTGGAGAAGCCCCTAAGGGATCCCAATCATGCCTTACACCAGCGCCTTCTTAGAGGTGATCCCCGCCATCGACCTTTTGCAGGGCCGCGCCGTGCGCCTTTACCAGGGGGATTACGCCCAGGCAGAACAGGTAGCCGACGACCCGATCCAACAGGCCGAAGCTTGGGCGGCACAGGGTGCTCCTCGCCTGCATGTGGTGGATTTGGACGGGGCCAAAAGCGGGGATCCAGTCAACCTGCCCATCATTGAGCGCATTGTCCGCAGCCTGGCCATCCCGGTGCAGGTGGGGGGTGGGATCCGATCCCTTGAACGGGCGCGGCAGTTGTTGGATTTGGGGGTGGATCGGGTGATCGTTGGCACCCTAGCCGTAGAGGATCCCGACACCCTGGAGGCTATGACCCAAGCCTTCCCCGGTCGGGTTTGGGTGGGGATCGACGCTCGGCAAGGGCAGGTGGCCACCCGCGGCTGGCTGAGCACCACTCCCCTGCGGGCTCCTGAGCTAGTGCAACGGGTGCAAGCCCAAGGAGCTGCCGGGATCATCTATACCGACATTAGCCGGGATGGCACCCTGGCCGGGCCCAATTTAGAACAGCTGCGCCAGATTCTAGCCGTCTCTCAAGTGCCTGTAATTGCTTCGGGAGGGATCGGCTCGCTGACCGATTTGCTGGCTTTGTTGAGCTTGCCCCGTTTGACAGGGGCCATTTTGGGCAAGGCCCTCTACTCAGGGGCGATCTCCTTGCAGGAAGCTTTGCGAGCAGTGGGGCCGGGCCGCTGGCAAGATCTACCGCCGGAAACCGGATCCCTGTGGGCCTAGGTATCCATCCAGAGATCGAGCGAAAGACAGCCCTGGCAAAACCTCTGCCATACTGGTGAAATCAACAGGCAACTTCATGCGACAACACCAGCCGCTGGTGAAGGTTTTCCAAGACATTTTTGTTTTTCAGGTCATGTCTGTCCCTGCGCTTCGCCCTGCTGTTCGAGCTTTACAACCCGAGTTGGTGACCTGGCGCCGCCACATCCACAAGTATCCTGAGCTGGGCTTCCAGGAGAAGCAAACCGCCGCCTACATCAGCCAGCGCCTGGAAAGCTGGGGGATCCCGCACCAGACCGGCATTGCCCACACCGGCATCGTGGCCACCATTGAGGGAGAGCAGCCGGGGCCGGTTTTGGCGCTGCGGGCCGATATGGATGCCCTGCCCATTCATGAGGCCAATGAAGTCGAGTACCGCTCCGCCATCCCCAACGTCATGCACGCCTGTGGCCACGACGGCCATACGGCCATTGCTATGGGCACCGCCAAGCTGCTGCAACAGCACCGTCAACACCTCAAGGGCACGGTCAAGGTCATTTTTCAACCTGCCGAAGAAGGCCCCGGCGGAGCCAAGCCCATGCTGGAGGCGGGGGTTCTGAAAAACCCGGATGTGGAAGCCATCCTCGGCCTACACCTGTGGAATAATCGCCCTCTGGGCACTATTGGCGTGAAAAGTGGCCCCTCGATGGCCTTTGCCGACCGCTTTCAGATTCAGGTGATCGGGCGAGGCGGACATGCTGCCCTTCCCCAACAAACAGTGGATGCCATTGTGGTGGGATCCCACATTGTCAATGCTTTGCAGACCATTGTCTCCCGCAATGTGGATCCGCTGCAGCCGGCGGTGGTGACGGTGGGCCGTTTCCGGGCCGGCGATGCCTTCAACGTTATCGCCCCAAGCGCAGAAATTTGGGGTACTGTGCGCAGTTTTCACCCTGAAGTGGCCGATTTGATCCCAAAGCGCATGGAAGAAATCGTTGCCGGCATTTGCCAAGCCTACGGAGCCACCTATGAGTTTCGATTCGAGCGGGGCTATCCGGCGGTTCAAAACGATCCTGCTATGGCAGCTCTGGTGGAACAGTCTGCCCGCGAGGTGTTTGGCCCAGAGGCGAGGATCATCCCAGAGATGACCATGGGCGGAGAGGATGTCTCGTTTTTCCTGAATGAGGTGCCTGGCTGCTACTTTTTCCTGGGATCCGCCAACCCCGAAAGGGGCCTGAACTACCCTCACCACCACCCCCGCTTCGACTTCGATGAGGCTGCCCTTGGCATTGGGGTAGAGCTGTTCCTGCGCTGCATTGAGAACTACACCGGGCAAGCCTTGAGTTAGCGGGAAACCTCGGCTAGGGCCTGAGCAGCTCAGCCCCTCCGCTACCAGGGAGCAGCAAAGGTTGCATGGGTTCTGGGGTGGGTAGGGCGGGGACAGGATTCAAGTCGGCGGGAATGTAGAGGGGTTTGGGGTCGGGATCCCCACCGAAGGCCAGCACAAGGGCTTCCAGCAGGGCCTGTCGCTGTTGCCGGTTCAGGGCTTGCACAGCTGCCTTGTCTTGGGCGTAGGGGTTGACCGTGAGGCGGTCGGCACCGGGATACCGTTGGGCGATGATTGGCTCGTTGGCATCGAAATAGTCTGCCAGCGTCAGTTGCCAGTCAAAGCGGTCGGTGGGGGAGCGACCGGCCACCTGCAGGTGATAGATCATCATTCGCCGCACCAAAGTATCCTCTTCAGGTGCGGGGCCGCCATCGTTGGGGTTAATAGGGGTGTAGGTGTTTTCCAGCGGCAGATCCGGCAATGCCTCGTACACCCGCCGCGCCGCTTCGGGGATCAGCCGCAACTGAGCATAGGCAGGCCCGGATCCCAGCAGAACCGCAACGGCAATGCCCAGGAAGCTTGGCAAAAGGGCTTGTTTCCTCATCCTGCTCGCCCCAAAACTTGTTTCTGTGAAATGAATTGTATTGCAATCAAGCAGTGGTTTCGGATTGTAGATTTGGCAGATTCAGCGATTGAGATCAGGCCACAGTTGGAGTTTTGGGCCATTGCTAATCAATGCTGAGTCCATCCACCACTTGAGGTTGAGGACGCGGTTTGAGAGGGGCTGACTGAGCCAAGCGATCCCGTTGGTGGTGCTCTTGGGAATGCCTTTGCCAGAGGCCAAGAATATCCAACGTTTCGCCGCCATGCTGCGTGTAGCGCTGCCGCACTTTGCACAGTACAGGGGTATTGACGCACACCCCGGAGATGATCACCTGACCTTTGCTCAAGGCGGGCAATTCCTGTAACAGATCCCGTCCGGCAGCCTCGACACTGTGGCGCAAATTTTCCTGATCGGCAGGGTTGACAATTCGCATCAAAAATTGGCTCATGCATTGAGACAGAATATCCGAGTCCAACTTGCCAGGGCGTTGCGTGATCAGCCCTACTCCCAGTCCAAACTTGCGTCCTTCGCTGAGGATGGTGCGCAGCACCTGTTTGCAACGGGAAGGCTCGTGGGCAGGGGCAAACCGATGGGCCTCTTCCAGCAAAATAAAGACGGGATAAGGCAAGTAATTTTCGTCCCCCGGCTGGATCTTGCCTTTGTGGGTATTGATCCGAGCATAGTTGGCCTGGCGCAAGATGGCAGCAGCGATCACCTGCTGTTCTTCTTGGCTGATCTCATGCATTTGCAGGATGGTTACCTGCCCCGGCTCAAACAAGTCTTTGGGAGCTAGGTGTTGCAAATTGTCGAAATAGGGAGAACGGTCGATCTGTTCTAATTTCCACTCCAAAGCGGCGGCTGAGGATCCTTGGGATCCATCCTCTGCGGAATCAGCCTCGTTTACGGCATCGATTAAATCCTGAATCGTCCAGCGGAGTGGGTTAAATTGAGTTGTTCTGCGGAAGGCTTTTTCCAGAAAAGATTTTTGCCGATCGCTGGTTTCCGGCAGCAGGGTCAGAATATCAAAGAAGTTAAGAGAAGATACACGAATCTTAATTTCCTGTGGTGAAAGAACCTTGACTTTAGGACGGTAGCCGTCTTCCCCAAAAAACTTGGGGTGGGACTGCATCTCCGCCAGCGTATGGTATTCCCCGTGGGGATCGAAAATGAGGACGGCAGCTCGGTTTTTGGGCAAAAGCAGCTCTTCAATCAAAACCCCTGCTGTATAAGATTTGCCGGATCCTGTCCCCGCCAAAATGGCCAGATGGGTGCTGACCATTTCCTTGACGTCCAGTACTACGGGCACTGCTCCCTCATCGCGCAACAACAGGCTGCCCAAGTGAGCACCCCCAATGGCTGTTTCATCTCGTTTGTTCAAAATTGATTTCAGCAGACGATTGGAGGCCAGAAAAACCTTGGCACCGGGATCCGGAGCGCGGCGGGGGTTAATAAAGCCCATCTTCTGATTGAAATAGCCGATGACCTCGACGGTAACCGCATAGATTTCCGGATTGGGATGGGTGAAGCCCACCAGAGCCACAATGGTGCTGGGATCGATTTCGGTATCGGCAAAGATGCGATCGGGGATGTGATCCAGGAGCTGAACTTGGCTAATTTTACCCAAGATTTGCAGCGTTTGCGATTGGGGATCCTGGACTTCGTAATAGACGAAATCGCCCACCTTTACCGCTTGGGTATTGGAAGTGATGAAAACATATTGGTTGGAGGTTTCTCCAGGCCCTTTGACGGTGCCAATTACCTCTGGAGAGTCCTCAGTTGGAGAGAGGGTGGCTTCTGGATGGTGGCCATTATCGGTGATTTTTTGGGGCATTAGCGCATCGCTCCTACAGTCATTTTCCAGGCCAATTCTTTGCTTAAGATTTGCAGAGCTCGCCGTTGAGCTGGATCGGCAAACATCGGCGTAATGTCGTTCAAGACTTGGTAGATCAAATGATTGGCAAAGTTGCCGCCGCTACTCAGCAGCAAACCATAGTAGGAAAATTGGGTTTGACCTTGGGGATCCTGGTGAAAGCGCAGGATCTCTTCCCGGCTCATGCGAAAAACCGGCGTGTTTACAGGCACCACCACGCGTGGGATCCCTTGCCGGCCACAGCGGCGCTCTTCATCCAAGGCCCCGATTAAGACCACCGAGAGTAGCGTGCGCACCTCATTCTGCAGATCGGGGGAAAAATAGGGATCCGGCTGGCTGGAAAGGCGCGGCCCAGAATTGAGGAACATCGGATTCAGGAGTTGGGTATTGTAAACCAGACCTACAGCCCAGTGTCGCCGGTCGCTTTCTAGCTTGACAAAGCTGCCGAAGCCATAGTCATCAGGAGCCGGCGGATTTTTGACTTCTAAAGCATCGTCCACCTGCACCACATAATCACAGTGATTGTTGGAGCGAACTACCTTTCCCAATCTCATCGAACTCGTCTCCGCTGTAATTTACTTACTGTTTTCCGGGATAGCCTTAGGTTCAGCTTTTCGCGAGCGGCCCAATCTTGCATGAGACGCAAGAAAAGGTTGCGATCCTCATTGCGGATAACGGCTATTTGATCGGCTGTCTCCAGCACATAAGGATAACCTCGCCCAATCACCACCTCACAGCGAACCAGATCCACCAACCAGTCCAACAGTCCTGCCTCATAAACCCAAACGGGTATTTCCAGGCGAGCCGGAAAGTTGTCACTGGTGCGCAGGTAAACAAATCCCACTCGCTCTCGCATTTCTTGGTAGCGATTGAGGATCCCATCTTGGGGGTTGAGGCTGCCGCCGCGGGCACAGATGAAAAAAGGTGTGCGATCCCCCCACTCCAACCAGGGGCTGAGCAGTTGCGCATCGTGAAGCTGTGGAGCTTCGGGTAGGTCAAAACAATGCTTCAGCAACGCCACCAAATCGGAAGTGTAGGTGGTGTCTATGTAGGCCACGATAGGGATCCGGCTTTGCTCGCTGGCCCGCAAAAGCTGGAGCAAACACTGCACATAGAAATCTTGGCTTTCTGGCTCGAAGACTTCGGCAAAAGTAGCCACCAGCGCCCCGTCCAAAAAGGCCAATTTTCGGGATCCCGGTTGAGATTTTTGAATGTATTCTACAAGTCTCTCGATTTCCATTTGAAAGCGGCGCATGTTAACCATTCGCTCTTTCGGTTCACCGCTGCTGTCGGATCCCAAGTCTCTTGGAGTCAATACATCCACTTGGATGTCTTTTTCGTACAAGCCTGCTGCGCAGTGATAATTTTCATACCAGCCGATTTGCACCAGCGCCACCGGTATTGACAGATCTTTGCTGGGATAAATCTGGGATCCATCTACGGCAAAGGTGGGAATATTTTCAATGACCGACTTCGCCCAATCGCGGCTTTCTTCGTAATTGGCCCATTCCTGCTCAAAAGGGATCCTCCAATTGGAGTAGCGATCCCACTCTGCAGTAGGTAAAGCGCCTGGGAAAGGGAATGGAGCTATTTTTTCGGCAATCTCTAGGCTTGACCACTGGCACAAGCTTTCCATGGCCTGCTTATAGTATTCTCTGCGCTCCGACAGCCTTTGATCAAAAGTGGCAAAGGCCTCCCGCTTTTGCTGCAACACTGCCAGGATCCGGTCGGCTCTAAACACCATAGGCGGGATCCCTCCCTACCGACTTGGATCCGGAGTGCCTTTCCACCCGAATAACATTTTCTGTCATTTGCTCAAAGGTATCGTCGTGGCTGATGACAAACAGCTGCTCAAAAGATCGCAGGTTGGTAATAGCCTCTGCCAGCCGCTGTCGCCGTTGGGTATCCATATTGGTGGTGGGCTCATCGAAAAAGGCAATATTTAGTTGTCCCAACACCTTGAGTAAAGCCAAGCGCACTGCCAAGGCCGCCGACATTTGCTCTCCCCCGGAAAGGCTGGCAAACCGCCGTTTAGGGCTGCCGGCTTCTTGAACGCGGATCTCATAATCGGCTTCCCAGGTCAGGGTGACGTTGGGACGGTTGAGAATTTCTCGGAAGAGGTGATCGGCGGTATGGTTAATCTGCTGCAGGTAGTATTGGGTAACTTGGGGGCCGGCTTTTCTGTAGGTCTCTCGGCTGAATTTGATAAAGCGGTGTAGGCGTTCTCTCTCAGTTTTTTCGGCCTCGACTTGCTTTAAGCTGGCCTTGGCCTGTTCCAATTGCCGCAACTTTTCCTCAATTTTGCTCAGTTGAGGAGCTAAGCTCTCCAGTCGGGCTTGGGCTTCAGCTTTTTGAATTTCGGTGGCCTGCAGAAGGGATCGAAGATGCTCATGCTCCTGCGGTCGATACAGAGCAGCTAAGGGATCCCGTGCTGCGCGAAGTTGGGAAAGCTGAGTTTGCAGTTGCTGCCGCTGGGCGTTTAGCTCGGCCAGTTCCTGTTCCCGCTGGGGAAGCAATTGGGCAATGGGTTCTGCCTGCAGATAGCGCTCGTGATCTAAACGGTATCGTTCGCGTTCTTCCTGCAGGGATCCCAGCTCTCGATCCAGATGCTCCGTTTGGCATAGGGCCTCCTCGATAGGGTTGAGTGCGGCCTGTAAATCCTGAAGCTGCTGCAGGCAGTCGGCCTGCATTTGTAAATACTGCTTTTCCTGTTTTAGCTCTGCTTTGAGCCGTTCGGCTTGACTTCTGGGATCCCCCAGAGATTTTAAGGTTTTGGCGGCTTTTTCAATTTGGGCTTGCAGGTCATCTTTGGATCCCTCTGTTTGTTCCCAGCGGTCGATCTGGGCTTGTTTTTCTTGCTTGGCTTTCTGGATTTGATCTAGGGCCAACTGGGCCGCTTGGAGTTCATCTTGCCGTCGGGGCAAACTTTGGGCAAGAGGCTGCATGCGGATAAAGGTCTCGTAGTTGTTGCGGTGCCGGCCTTGTTCTTCCCGCAAAGCTGCAATTCTTTCATCCAGATCTGAAAGCGGTTGCAGCTGCTCTTCTAGGGCTTGTATCTGCTGTTGGAGTTGCTGAACATGGGCCGCTATTTGTTGATATTCTTGCTCAACCCTAGACTTGCGGCTGAGATCTCTTTCCAAGCGCTGGATTTGCCCTCTGGGATCCCCCAGTTCTTGCAGCGCCTGGCCAATTTCCTGTTGTTGCCGAAGGAAGGTGGGCTCAGCCTCAAGATCCCAGTGAAGGTCATCAATTCTGCTTTGTCGTTCGGCTTGCAACTGCAGCAGTTGCTGAATTTGGGCTTGTAAATCGGGTATTTGTGCGGTTAGGCCGAGCAAGGGTTGCAAAGTCCTGAGTTGTTTTTGGATGTTGGACAACTGCTGACGAAGTTGGGGCTCGGAAGTTTGGGGAGCCAGATCCTGCAAAATCTGATGGATGGACTGGAGCAACTGTTGGCTGAGTGCTGAAGATCGAGTGAGTACCTCTGGGATCCGCTGCCACAGAGATTGAAGTTGGGGATAGTTGTGTCGCTGCGCTTCCAATTCGTCCAGAAGTTGCCGGATGCTGTGATGGTGTTGAGCCAATTGATCCGAGCCCTGCTCAAAAAGGGCTTGTAGCTCCTGTTGAAATTGACGAGCTGCGGCAATGCGGCTGAGCTGAGTTTGCAATCGCTCCTGTTGAGTTTCGAGCGCAGGAATGGCGGCTACCCGCTCCAAATCCGCCTGCCGTTGTCTCAGTTGGAGCTGCAGTTGTTGCAATTGGACTTGGCCTTGTTCCTGCTCCGTTTCCCGTTGTTTGAGTTCAAGGCGCAGAGCCTGAAAGGAAGCCAACTTCTCGCCAAGTTGGGAGTGGCGCTGCTCCAGGGAGGCCTGCCGTTCACACAGGGGTTGCAGCTCAAGTTTTTCCGCCTCCATTTTTTGGAAGATCTGGAGTTGTTGCTGATATTCGGATCCCTGCAGCTCCAATCGATGCAGTTGATGTTGCAAAGTTTCCCGTTGAGCCAGTAAAGTTTGTCGGGTTCGCCGCAGCGCTTCCTGCTCTGCAATGAGGGTTTCCAACTGCAAATAACGGTTGTAGGTCAATTGATGCTGCCGACATGTGGCCTGGGCCTGTTCAGCTTCTTGCACTCGGCTTTGTAGCAGTTGACAGCGCTCGGCGTGGGCTGTCCATTCTGCCTGGATCTGTTCCCATTCGCGGTGCAGGTGTAGCAACGTGTTGAGCTGTTGAGTCCAATAGGTCTGCTGACGCTCTAGCTCCTCTTGGGCCTGAATTTGCGGGGTTAGCTCCTCTAGCTCCTGCTTCCAGCGCTGCTGTTGGCTTAACTTTTCTTGAAGTCTTGCCAATTGGTTTTCGATATGCTGCTTTTGCGAGAGCAAAGCATCCCGCTGTTTCAGCCACTCCAAGCGTTGCTGTTGCTGTTTTTCCAGCTCCCGCAAGCGAGCTTCTGTGGCCAAAAAATGCTGAGATCCCTCCCAGTATTGCTGTTGCTGCGCTTGAGCTTGCCTGGCCTCTGCCCATAACTTTTCTGCCTGCTCAAGAGATACCTGAAGCAGGGATCCCTTTTGCTCCAGTTGGGCAATCTGGTGATCTAAAGTTTGGATTTGCTCAAGCCATTTCTCCAGTCGCTCGATCTCAAGCTTAACCTGATCCAGAGTGTGGATCGATTGACTCAAGCGCTCTTGCCAATAACTCAGTTCTTGTTGGATTTTCTGCCGCTCCGCTTGCAGCGGATCCCACTCCTGTAGCTGTTGGCGGAGCAATTCAATTTGATGATTAATGGCCTGAATCTGCGCCTCGCTGTATTTTTCGACCGCCAACAGGTCTTTGGCTACCTGCTGGTACTCTTCCACCTTTAAGATGCGATCGAAAACTTCTTTGCGATCTCGACCGGTTTTGAGAAAGTCTGCCGTGAAAGTCCCTTGGGGCACCCCAATCGTTGTGGCAAAGAGCCGCGCCAGGTCGGTACCGGCAGGTACGCCCAAATGTTGCCTCAGCCACGGCAGCACATCGGACTTGCGCTCATACTCTAGGCGCTGCTTCAGCTGGGGATCAAAGAGACGATATCCCTGCGTTACGCTGCGGCGAACATCGTAGGTGCGCTGATCCCATTGGGAGATAAATTGCACAGTCACCACTGCGTCGTTGGCCCCGGAGCGAATGATTTCTTCTTGGCTGTAGGGGCAGTAGTCGAACAAAACCCAGGCAATGGCTTCCAAAATGCTGGTCTTGCCCGCTCCGTTTTCTCCGCAAATGGCGTTAATACCTGGCTCAAACGTGAAGACGGCATCCTCATGAGATTTGAAGTTTTGTAAAGCGAGAGAGAGGATCCGCATAATCAGTCTTCTGCTCCCCATTCGCGACAGCGATGCGGAGCATCAAAAGCTCCCCTTAGGTGAGCATACACTTCAGATTCTCCTTGCCCATCCAAAACCTTTTCTTTAAGATCCAGAAGCAGCCGCGCTAGCTCTTCACTGCGTTTGCGGTAGTGGGCATGGCTGCTCAGCAGATCCCTGTAGATTTTCTCTTCGATTTGTAGCCTCTGCCCCTCTTCTTCCAAGGAAAGGGCAGCCGACCCGAGCTCTAAAGTATTGGCCTCAAAACGAAACAGAACCAGCAAGGCGCCGGTAAGCTGCTGAATTTGACACTGTAGGGCGCGGCTATCCAGCTCATGCTTGGCGAACCCCACCTGTCCCACCAGCCGCAACTCCACCATCGGCTCCATCTCACTTTCCTGAAAACGGGATCCCTTAGCCAAGGCAATGGCTGCTGCGGCAATCTGTTCGGGGGTTTCTCTGCCCTTGGCCTCCAGATAGAGCCGGCGGCGGGGCCGCTGATGGTAATCCTGCACCAACTCCGCTTGGGGTGGGCCATCTCCCCAGCGGACGCGATAGGCCCCCCGTTGGAAGTCCCATTCGGCAGTGCTGTTGGCCTCCAGGGATCCCGGGTTGAAGATCCACCCCCCCTCGGAATAGCTTTTGTGAATGTGTCCCAAGGCCAGGTAGCCCACTCCTGCCTCCCGCAAGGGCAACAGATCCCGGTAGCGCAAAGCGCCTTGGTAACGGGCAATTTGGCCTTCTAGACCGTGGTGGAACATCAACACCACCCGTTCTGGGCCGGGGGGCAACCGTCGAATGGCCGCCGCCAACTGCTCAATCGACCTGGGAGCTGCCGATCCGTACCACTGGGATCCGATCACCCGCACCCCACAGGGCAAATCCAGATACCCTCCCCGCCCACCCGCCCAGGGACGCAACTCCAGGCCCTCTTCCCCTGCTTCCGGCTCCAGCAGGATCAACTCCCCGTGATCGGCCAAGTACCTCAGCCAACTGGTTTTCACGCCATAGGGACGGTTGTCGTGGTTGCCCTCGATGGCCAACACCGGAATCCCGGCCTGCTGCAGCTCCCGCAAGACGATCTGGGCTTGGTTGAGAACGCCGGGCTGAATCTGCCGATGCTCGAACAGATCTCCGGCGATGAGCACAAAGTCCACCGGATCCTGAATGGCATAGCGCCGGACAACATCCCGAAAAGCCAAAAAGAAGTCCTTGCTCCGCTCCGGGCTGTCGTAGCGGTCATAGCCCAGATGCACATCGGCCAGGTGTAAAAATGTGCAGGTTGAGCAGGCCATCCCCAGAGCACCTCGGCAAATTGTCCACAGTTTAGCAAACCCATCTTGTTCCCTACCCAAGATATAGGGATCCCTTCCTCTCAATCATCGGGTTCGCCCCGGCTATCTCCACTAGGGGTAGGTGCCGGCTGAGGATCTGAAATGGGCAGCTGCCCTGCCATCCAGAACGGCGAGAGTTCCCTAAGTGGAATTGATCAAATCCGCAATATTGTGCTTCATCTTGTTGCAAATGTTATCGAGGGGCAGATCATTGGGATCCCGGCCAAAGGGATTTTCAATTTCGATGCCGATCTCTTCAACGCCAAACAACATAAAGCTCAGCCATCCCACAATGGGGCCGGTCATCCAACCCAAACCTTCCACCATCTGAAACGGCAAAGATAAACAGTAGAGCAATAACAACTGCTTCAAGTGCAGGGCATAAGCCATGGGCATTGGGGTCATGAGAATGCGCTCGCAAGCCCCCAGCGCATCCACCATGCTGTTGAGCCGCTCCACCATGATCGTGAGCTGGTAGACCTCAACGCGGCCCTTTTGGTATTGTCGCTGTAAGTAATCTCCGATCCAAAAGGCAATCTGCAAAGGGGGATGGTTGAGGCTTTGGAGACGTTGCAACTGCTCCGGGCTGAGGAGGGGCTGAATCTCATCCAGCAGAGGTTCCTGGCGCAAGTGCTGTTTCATGGCCATGGCAAAAGCGGGCAATAGATATAGAGTTTGGATCTTCTCTTCCCGGTCGCCGGGTTGCTTTTCTTCAATGGCTACCCAAATCAGGCGGGCCAAATTGCGCACGTCATTCACCACGGATCCCCAGGCTTTCCGCCCCTCCCAGAACCGTTCGTAGGCGGTGTTTGTCCGAAACACCAGCATCAAACCCAAAACGATGTTGGGCACAAACGCCACCAACGACGACAGCGCCAGGGGCAGCCCCAGCTTATACAGAATCGAAACCAGCACCCCGGCCAAGCCGCAGATAAAGGCGCGGGGCAGCACTGCCGGCACAACTGATCCTTGCAACTGCAGGGCCAGGCGAAACCAACGCAGCCCCTCTCCTGCAAGATACTTGCGAAGAACCATAGTGCAGCGTCGGCAAGCTTGCCCTCTGATCCTACAGCCACTCCTACAGCCACGGCCTGCCGCCCTAGAGGGGATCCCTTGCCCGCCTATCCTGAAAAGCGACGAGGGTAGCCTGTTAGAGATTTTTCAGTTCGAGATTCTGTAAATGTCAAGCAATGCCCAGGCAAACTTCACGAACAACTTCCAAAACCCCAAGTTACTGTGGTAGACTCTCCGCCAGGCAACGAATTCAACGCTGTTCTGCGACGCCCCAACATGGCTGGAGTCCTCAAGCTCGACATTCGGGAATCGGCTGAAGAGCTCAAATCCCTACTAAGCAAGCAGTCTACACCGACCGGGAAGGAGCGGGTTCAAGCTCTCTACCTGCTCAAGATTGGGAAAGTCAAGACGATGACAGGCTTGGCTGAAATTCTGGGGCGGGACATCTCAACGATTTTTCGATGGTTTCAACGCTACAAGGCCAAGGGGCTAGAGGGCATGTTGACGGTGCCCCGCAACCAAGGGCGCAAACCCCTCATCCCCAAGCCGGTTTTGGAAATCCTCAAGCAGGAGCTGCATCAGCCTGGCCGATTCCGTACCTACAGCGACATCCGCGAATGGCTGCGGGAAACCCACGGTGTGGATGCTTCCTACAAAGTTGTGCATGAAACTGTTCGCTACCGTCTCAAGGTGCGCTTGCGGGGATCCCATGCTAAGCGGCGCAAGAGCGGGGGACAAACTCCCCAGCCATCCCCCCATCTCTCTTGATCAGGGCTGGGCAGCAGGGATCCAGAAACTGCTCTGCAGCAGAGGCGGGCCTGTGGGGGATTCGCTTCCTCCTGCCGGTTCAAGGGTGACGAGAAGGCGGGTCGGCTGCTCAGAATGGATGGGTTGACTGAGCCACTGCAGGGATCCTTCCCCGTTGACGGCAAAAGTGCCGGCGTTTTCCAGCAGTCGTCCCCCTCCCTGGACATCCGACTCCAGCCACAGTTGATAGGTGCTCCCTGGGGGGGCGGGAGCCATCTCCGAGGCCAATAGCAGCACCTGCTTGGCATGGGGCGACCAGAGGGCTTGCACCAACAGGGGAGTGCTGAAGCTGGGATCCCGCAGCAGGGTTCGCTGCACCTGCGGTTGTCGTTGCCACTCTTGGTAGAGCCGTTGAACTGCCACCGACTCTCCCTCGATGGGGGATCCCCACTGCCAGCGCAGCCGCCAGTAGGCCGCTGTTATGTCTACCGCGTAGATCCCCAGCACTGCCAGGCTGCCCCAGAGAAGACGTTGCGGCCACAGGGGAGCCGAAGTTTGAATGGAGAGGGGGGCAGGTAGCCAAGCCCAACGCCGCAGCCGTTCCCTAGCCTGAAAGGCTGTCAACTCGTAGAGCCACAGAGCCACTGAGCGATCCCGCTGCAGGTCAAAGGCATTGGCGTGTTTCCAGCAGAACTCGAACACCTGCCGCACCACCTCTTCCGCCTGGTGAGGTTGCTTGAGAATGGCCAAGGCAATATCCAGCAGGCGCTTCTGATAGCGATCCTTGAGCAAAAAGTGGCTGCGGCGATCCCGCAGTTGGATCTGGCGCATCAACTCGAAATCGGTCAGCTCAGCCATACCACCTCTGGGGCATCCGATGGGCCTATCCGGGCTGATCCTGGCTCAGCCGGTAGCGCCGGTCCGGGAAACTTTCCAGAACTATACACTAGCCCTGGATCTGGCTCCCTTGCGAGCTGACTTTACTTCTGATCGAAGCCGGCTTGGATCCCCCCTCTCGACAAGATCCCCAGTTGCGGCAGCACGTCCCTGGCAGAAGTTGGGATCCCACCCCTCTCCGCGACCCTCAGGCGGCATCCTTCTCCACCACCTTCTCCACCTTTTCCGTGCCGGCAGGCTCGTCATCGCTGCTGGGGTTGTTCATCTCTTGTTTGAAACTCCGCAACGCTTTGCCAAAGGCGCTGCCCAACTCCGGTAGCTTCTTGGGGCCAAACACGACCACCGCGATCACCCCAATCACGGCCAGCTCTGGCAGGCCCATGCCGAAGATGCTCACGGCCAGGATAGGTTCGCTCGGCAGCAGGATAGTCATAAGTCCCCAAACCCTGAAAAGTAGAACAGACGGATCAACCCAGCTTGCAAGGGATCCATCCGTCCCACTCTAACAAGTTCTTCTCCCATGCAGAAAGGGTGTGGAAAGGGATCCCCTTCTCCCATCCTGCCCCCGGCCCACTCAAGACATAGGATGGTGCTATCTTTTGCCGATTCCTGGGATCCCTTGCCCGATTCTCCTGTTTAAAAGTTTAAAAAAAGCCATGCCTGTCTCCTACGATATTGTGGTCATTGGCGCCGGTGCAGCGGGTTTGGTGGTGGCCAGCGCTGCGGCCCAACTGAAGGCCAAGGTGCTGCTGGTGGAAGGAAGCGACCGCCTGGGCGGAGATTGCCTCTGGTATGGCTGTGTGCCCAGCAAAGCCCTTCTTCACGTGGCCCATACCGTCCATCGGATTCGCCAGGCCATGGCTGCCGGTTGGGTAACTCTCCCTGGCCCAGCAGGGATCTCGGTGGATTACCTCAAGGTGTACGAACACATTCGCTCTGCCCAGAGCTACATCGCCAACCACGCCGATTCGCCAGATCGCTTCCGCCAACTGGGGGTGGAACTGGTGTTTGCCAAGGGCCACTTTGTGGATGGGCGCACCTTTGAGGTGGCAGGACGGCAGGTACAGGCGCGGGCTTTTGTCATCGCCACCGGATCCCGTCCTTGGGTTCCCCCCTTGCCGGGCTTGGCCGAGGCGGGCTATCTGACCAACGAATCGATCTTTGACTTGACCCGCTTGCCCAAATCGGTGGCGGTGATAGGGGCGGGGCCGGTAGGCTGCGAGTTGAGCCAAGCTCTGGCCCGTCTGGGATCCGAGGTGACCCTCATTGCCAGCCGCGAGCGCATCTTGCCCAAGGAGGATCCCGAAGCCGCCCAGGTGGTGCAGCAACAGTTGACCCAAGATGGGATCCGCATCCTCACCCGGGTACGCGCCACAGCAGTTGGCCAAGAGCAAGGGGCAAAGCTGCTTTCCCTAAAGGCCAATTCCGGGGCAGGCACCGCCGCTGCAGGTGATCAAGTGATCCGTGCAGAAGAGATTTTGGTGGCCGCCGGTCGGATCCCGAACGTGGAAGGGCTGGGTCTAGAAGCCGCCGGCGTGCAGTACACCCCCCAAGGGATCCAGGTGAATGCCAAGCTGCAAACCCGCAATCCCCGCATCTACGCCTGTGGGGATGTCATCGGCGGGCCGCAATTTACCCATGTGGCGGCCTACGAAGGGGCAGTGGCCCTGGTCAATGCCCTGTTTTTCCCCCTCAGCCAAGCGCGTTATCGTGTCATTCCTTGGGCCATCTTCACCGAGCCGGAGCTGGCCCGTGTGGGCCTCACCGAAAGCGAAGCCCGGCAGCAATACGGCAAGGATGTGGTGGTGCTCAAACAGGAGTTTGCCGATGTGGATCGGGCCCAGGCAGAAGCCGCCCCCCTGGGCTTTGCCAAATTGATCTGTCGGCGCAACGGCCAGATTTTGGGGGCGCACCTGGTGGGATCCCAGGCGGGAGAGCTGATTCATGAAGTGGTTTTGGCCATGAGCCGGCGGCTGCCCGTCTCTGCCCTGACCGGGATCCACATCTACCCCACCCGCTCGGAGGTGAATGCCAAGGCGGCCCTGCAGCACCGCAGGCAACAATTGGCCACCAACCCCCGCCTGCAGAACTTCTTGCAGGGATTCTTTGCCTGGAGGCGGGCCTGGAGCTGACAGCGCAAACTGGGGGTCAGCCACCGCTAGACTAGAATGGTCATTTACTGAGGGTTCCCGATGGGCTTTCTCCTGTCTGCTGAACAAGTGGGTCAGTTTGTTTCCAACCAATGGCAGGATCCCTATGCCGTTTTGGGCCCCCAGCAGATAGAAGAGGCCGGGAAATCCTTTGGGTTGGTGCGCGCCCTTGTGCCCAATGCTCGGCAGGTTTGGCTGGTGGAACGCGCCACTGGACAGGCTTACCCGATGCAGCCGCTGCACCCGGAAACGCTATTCGAGCTGCGCTTTGAGCCGGGAACCCCTCTGCCGGACTATTTTTTGCGGGCCCAACGGGTCTGGGATCCCCAAGGGGAACACTTGGAAGAATGGGAGGATCCCTACCGCTTTCCCTTGGAGAAGGTCAACCACATTGGCGAGCTGGATCGCTACTTGTTCAACGAGGGGAATCACCACCGCATTTACGACAAGCTGGGCGCCCATCTCATCACGGTGGATGGGGTGAAGGGGGTGCATTTCGCCGTCTGGGCTCCCAACGCCCGCAACGTCAGCGTTATCGGCGATTTTAACCACTGGGACGGGCGTCAACACCAGATGAAGCGGCTGGGCGAAAGCGGCATCTGGGCGGTGTTCATCCCCGGCATAGGGCCAGGCGCCATCTACAAGTACGAGGTGAAAACTTCCTGGGGGGATATCTACGAAAAATCGGATCCCTATGGCTTTCAACAGGAGGTGCGCCCCAAAACCGGCTCCATCGTAGCCGACCTCAACACCTACACCTGGCACGACCAAGCCTGGCTGGAAAAACGCGCCGCCACCGATCCCCTGCGCTCGCCGATTTCGGTTTATGAGGTGCATCTGGGATCCTGGATGCACGCCTCGGCTGAAGATCCACCTGCCGAAGGGCAAAGTGTGCTGGTGGACCAAAAGCCCAACACTCGCTTCCTCACCTACCGCGAGCTGGCGGACAAATTGATCCCCTATGTGAAGGAGCTGGGCTTTACCCACATCGAGCTGTTGCCGGTGGCAGAACACCCCTTCGATGGCTCTTGGGGCTATCAAGTGATTGGCTACTATGCCGTAACATCCCGCTATGGATCCCCGCAAGACTTTATGTATTTTGTCGATCGGGCTCACCAAGCCGGGATCGGCGTGATTGTCGATTGGGTGCCCGGGCATTTCCCCAAAGATGGGCATGGGCTGGCTTTTTTCGACGGTACTCACCTGTACGAGTACGCCGACCCTCGCAAAGGCGAGCACAAAGGTTGGGGCACTTTGGTCTTTAATTATGGCCGCAACGAGGTGCGCAATTATCTGGTGGCCAATGCCCTTTTTTGGTTCGAGAAATACCACATCGATGGGATCCGGGTGGACGCGGTGGCCTCGATGCTTTATCTGGATTATGACCGCAAAGAGTGGATCCCCAATCCCTACGGCGGGCGGGAACACCTCGAAGCCATCGACTTTTTCCGGCAGCTCAATACCCTCATTTTCAAATACAACCCCGGTGCGCTTTCCATTGCCGAAGAATCTACTGCTTGGCCGATGGTAACTTGGCCAACCCATGTGGGTGGGCTGGGCTTCAACTTGAAGTGGAACATGGGTTGGATGCACGACATGTTGGATTATTTCCACATGGATCCCTGGTTCCGCCAGTTCCATCCCCATTTGGTCACCTTCAGCCTCATGTATGCCTTCAGCGAAAATTACATGCTGGCCTTTTCTCATGATGAGGTGGTGCATGGCAAGAGCCACATGTTGGGCAAAATGCCGGGGGATCATTGGCATAAGTTCGCCAGTCTGCGGGCTTTGTATGGCTACATGTTCACCCACCCTGGCAAGAAAACCTTGTTCATGAGCATGGAGTTTGGCCAGTGGAATGAGTGGAATGTTTGGGCAGATCTGGACTGGGAGCTGCTGCAGTATGAACCCCACGCCAAGTTGCGCCACTACGTGGCCAGCCTGAATCACCTGTTGCGCTCTGAGCCTGCCCTGTATACCCAAGACACCAAACCGGAGGGGTTCCGCTGGATCGACTGCAGCGATCATCGCGGCATCGTTTCCTTCATCCGCTATGGGGAGGATCCCAGTGAGTGGGTGGTGGTGGTTTGTAACTTCACGCCGGTGGTCTGGCCCAATTACCGCATTGGGGTACCGGAACGAGGTTTTTATCGAGAGCTGCTCAACAGCGATGCTGTGGAGTTTTGGGGCAGCGGGGTAGGCAATTTGGGGGGCAAGTGGACAGACGACTGGGCCTACCACAACTTGCCCTACTCCCTCGAGCTCTGCCTGCCGCAACTTTCTACCTTGGTGCTGAAATGGCAGCCGCCGCAGCCGGTCGAGTCCCAGAATTGACACCCTGCTGGCTTCCTTCCGCCGCACTGGGAGGACGGGTCTGGAGACTTCGTTTTTTGGCCATTTGTAGTCCTTTCAAGCTGGATTGAGACAATCCCCAAGCGCTCCATACCGCTTCCGAGATCACCCCCAGTCCTCTTCCCAGAGGGAGAGGGGAGTTGGGAAGCAATGGGATGGAAATGTTTCATTTCGTTTCATTCTTATTTAAAATGACTGTGGGCGTGGGTGCAGTGTTCTAGTTTGAATCGAAATGACCATAAGGCAGACATAACTGAGTGCTACGGGCAGGTTTTTTCTGAGAGGATTTCAGCAATGGCCGCAGCCACCCGCTCTTGTTGACAGGTGGTCAACTCAGGAAAACACGGCAAAGACAACACCTGAGCCGCACATAGCTCGGCATTGGGCAGATCCCCCCGCCGGTAGCCCAGCCCTCGGTACACCGGCTGCAGCGGCAATGGCAGAGGATAGTAAACCCGACTGCCAATGCCCCGCTCCTTCAGACCCTGCTGCAAATAGTCCCGCCGCCGCCCATCCGTCGCCTCAGAACCCACCACCCGCACCGTGTACTGGTGCCACACCGAGTTCCCCCCCACCCCCACCTGGGGCAACATCAAGCCCGGGATCCCTTGCAGCAAGCGGTGGTAACACTCCGCAATCCCCTGCCGCCGCCAGTTCCACTCCCGCAGATAAGGCAACTTCACCGAGAGAATCACCGCCTGCAGCGCATCCAAACGGCTGTTGAGACCCAAATGCTCGTGGTGGTACGGACGGGTCTGCCCATGCTCCCTGAGAGCCCGCACCCGCCTGGCCAGTTGGGGATCCCGCGTCACCACCGCCCCCCCATCCCCAGCCGCACCCAGATTCTTGGTGGGAAAAAAGCTGAAGCAGCCCACCTCTCCCCACGTGCCCACCGGCCTGCCCCCCCAGCAGGCCCCCACCGCCTGGGCACAATCTTCCACCACCGCCAAGCCGTGCCGCCGGGCAATAGCCAGAATCTGGGTCATGTTGGCCGCCTGCCCAAACAAATGCACCACCACCACCGCCTTGGTGCGGGGGGAGATGCTCCTTTCCAGCAGCTGCGGATCCAGGTTAAAGGTGCACGGATCCACATCCACAAACACCGGACGCGCCCCCACCCGGCTGATGGCGGCAGCCGAGGCAAAAAAACTAAAGGCACTGGTGAGCACCTCATCCCCCGCCTGGATGCCCAAAGCCTGCAAAGCCAACACCAAGGCATCGGTGCCGGAATTGCAGCCGACGGCCTCCAGGGGGCCACCCCCCAAAAACTGGGCAAACTGCTCCTCAAAGCGCTGCACCGCCGCCCCGCCGATGTACTGGCCAGAGGCCAGCAGCGCTTCCAGCTGCGGCTGCAACAGCCCGGCCAAAGCGCGGTACTGCCCCGTCAAATCCAGCAGCGGAATCGGCTCCTCCGTCATGGTGCTGCCTTTGGAGAAGGTGGCGGCCACAGCCCATCATCGCGGATGAGAGCCTGTGTACACAACGCTCTGGCCCAGAAGGGTTCTGGGGTTTGTCTTCCGCGGGTCGAGCTGGCCCTGAATCTATCCACCCAATCTGAGATAGAGTAAGCGGGGATCCCCTAGGCTGGATACAGCTTTCTACAGGATGCTTTATGCAGGCGGTTTCTCCAGCAGCTAAAGCCCCTTTGGCACCTCGGATTCTGGCTTTGGTGCCGGGCGGGATTGGTGACCAGATTTTGTTTTTTCCCACCTTGGCCAGTTTGCGGCAGCGCTTCCCGGAGGCGGAGCTGGAGGTGGTTGTGGAGCCGCGGGCAGCAGGGGCTTATGAGGTTTGCCCTTCGGTGAGTCGGGTGCTGACTTTTCCGTTCAAAGAACAGCTGTCGTTGGGGGATCTCAGCGACCTGCTGGGGCGGATTCGCGAGCGGCAGTATGACGGGGTGCTGAGCCTGGGCCGAAGCTTGGGGGTGAAGCTGTTGTTGTGGCTGACCGGCATTCCCAAGCGAGTGGGCTATGCGCCGCCGGGGCCGGGGCGACCTTGGCTGACCGACCCGGTGCCCCTGAAGCCGGCCCAGTATGCGGCCCAGATGTACCACGACCTGGTGCAGGGGTTTGGCATTGCTGCGCCGGCGGGGTTGCCCCAGATTCGTCTGAAAAAAGCAGACCTGGAGTGGGCAGAGCAGGAACGCAAGCGCCTTTTGGGGGATGCCGCCCAAGATTATGTGCTGTTGCATCCGGGGGCCAGCCAGCTGTCGCAGGAGAAGGGAATTCAGAAGATCTATCCCTCTGCCAACTGGGTCAAGGTCATCAAGGGTTTTCGGGAGCAGCGGCCGGAGCTGCCGTTGGTGCTGGTGGTGGGGCCAGAGGATGAGCAGCTGGCGGAGGGCTTTCTGGCGCAACTGCCGGAGCTGCCGGTGAGCCGTCCTGTCCGGCTGGGGCAGCTGGCGGCCTTGATTGGTGGGGCAACGCTGCTGTTGTGCGCCGATAGCGCTCCCATGCATTTGGCGGTGGCGGTGCAGACGCCGCTGGTGGCGTTGTTTGGGCCCACCGACCCGCTGCGGTTGCTGCCTTCAGAGGGGCCGTTTCGGG